>CAYMFZ010000081.1:0-14203 GCA_964389585.1 uncultured Pirellulaceae bacterium
GTCAACACATCGCTGCCATCGACATCATCAAAGAAAGCACTCGCATCAACAGGCGTGACCGTCTCAGCATCCAAACCAGACTGATCAGCAATCGTTCCATTCTGAGTTGGATCGTCGTTTTCACCATTGATCGTGATCTCAAGCGTCGCCGTGTCCGTTCCGCCTTCGCTATCGGTGATCGTGTAAGTAACGCTCGTCGTCGCCACTTCACCATCAGCCAAATCTTCAAACTCACCATTGGTGCTGAAACTGTACGAACCATCTGACTCAATCGTAAACAGACCACCATTGTCACCGGCAACTGCTACTCCAACATCACCGCCCGCACCACCGACTTCGTTAACCGTAATCGTGTCGCCATCAACATCAGAATCTTGACCAGCAACATCTGTGATCACGTTACCCGATGCACTTCCTGATTCAGTCGTCGAATCAGAATCATCAACCGCAACAGGCCCCGGATTGCTTACCGTCCAAGTAAACGATCGTCCCGATGAGTCTCCATCAGAATCCGTCGCTGTTATCAAAACGGAATAGACGCCACCGCCAAGTGACCCACCCTGCGAAGCACTATTGTCAATTGTCCCCGTGATCAAGCCATTGCTGTTGATTGACAATCCGGCTGGAAGTCCCGAAGCAGTAAACGTTAGCGGATCGCCTTCTGGATCACTAAACGATCCGGAGAGATCAACCGTCGCGATGGTTTCACCATCCAAATCACTTTGATTGCTTAGCCCATTGAAAATGATCTGATCGTTTTCACCATTGATAGTGATCGTTAACGTTGCAGTGTCCGTGCCGCCTTCCAAGTCTGTAATCAAGTAGGTGAAAGTCTCAGTTAACTGCTCTCCAGTTCCAAGCGATTGAACATCAACGTTATTCTGGTCGAGCTGGTAGTCGTATGAACCATCAGTGTTGATCTGAATCTCACCGTACGAACCACTTAGCAAGACCCCAACATTTGCAGTGTCACCGTTGACTTCATCCACGATCAAAGCATCGTTATCTTGGTCACTATCCGCGCCTGAGCCATCGTCATCTGAAATCACATTGCCAGCAACAAAGCCCTCTGTATTCTCCAAAAATGCGACTGAGTTATTCGTTGCATTCGGACCTGGATTTGAAACGCTCCACTGGAACGTCGTCGAGCTGACGCCACCTGACGCGTCGGTTGCAAAAACCTCGATTGCGTAGTTGCCATCAAAAAGCGGTCCACCTTGCGATGCACTGCTGTCGATCGTACCTGTAATCTCACCGGAAACCGAATTGATCGACAACCCACTTGGTAACCCTGTTGTTGAATACGAAAGCGTTTCACCTTCAGGATCAAAAAACGCACCCGTTACGTCGACTGGTGTGATTGCATCTCCATCCAAATTAACTTGATCCGCAATCGTCCCAACCACATAAGGGTCGTCGTTGACGCCATCGATGTAAACGCCGAGAACTGCGCTGTGCGTCGCTCCGTCGGCGTCTTCGATTGTGTATTGAACATACGAAGTCGCCTGTTCACCGACTTGCAAATTATCGAAATCGCCGTTGGGATCAAATGACCAAGAACCATCGGCATTGACGACGAAAATTCCGCCGCCCACGCCAGCTTGCGGAGTTCCTACGCTGTTCGGAAAATTGGCGACCATATTCCCCAACGCAGTCACCGTGATCGAATCACCATCGGGGTCACTGTCGTTGTCCAGAACATTGAAACCGGTCAGCACGACGTCCGAGTCAGTCGTGCCAGTATCTAGAACAGCGGCTGGCCCCGGGTTAGTTACTGTCCACGTAAAAGTTTGATCGACGTTTCCGCCATCGTCGTCGGTTGCCGTTACCGTAATGCTGTAGACGCCATCGCCAAGTGGGCCGCCTTGGGATGCACTGCTTTCGAGTGAACCCGAAATATTTCCACTGCCGTCAATCGTAAGCCCGGTTGGTAATCCTGTAACTGAATAACTTAACGAGTTGCTTGTATCAGCATCAGCAAAGTAGCCCGACACATCGAGCGAAGGAGAATCAGAATCCTCATCGACTTGATCTGGAATGGTTCCATTCTGAGTCGGATCATCATTGGTTCCGGTAACCGTGATCGTCAAAGTCGCCGTTGCAGTCCCGCCTTCGTTATCCGTAACGGTGTAAGTTACCTGCGTCGTCGTCGACTCACCATCGGCAAGGTAATCAAATTCTCCGTTGGTATCAAAACTATAAGATCCATCGGACTGAGTCGTTATCAATCCCCCACCCGATCCAGCAACAGGCTGACCGATGTCCCCAGCAACTCCATTGATCGCCGAGATCGACAAAGTATCTCCATCAACATCGCTATCGATTCCAAACCCATCGTCATCCAGAATCACGTCACCTGAAACAGTACCGTCTTCATCGATTGTTGATGTGTTATTGTTGGCGACTGGGCCTGGGTTGGTCACTGTCCAAGTAAATGTCGTTGCGACGGTTTCCCCGTTGTCGTCCTCTGCCGTGACCTGAACTGTGTAGACTCCGTCGCCCAGTGAACCGCCTTGCGAAGCACTATTGTCGATCGTTCCTGTGATCTCACCCGAGTTAAGATTAAGAGTCAAACCCGCTGGCAAGCCAGTCGCTGTATACGTCAGCGTATCCCCATCTGGATCGCTAAATGCAGAAGTCACATCGACCGTTGAAATTGTGGTGTCATCTAGATCTGTTTGAGAACCAAGCGTTCCACCAACCACCGGCGCGTCATTGGACCCGTTGATCGTAATCGTTAAAGTCGCCGAATCATTTCCGCCATTGCCGTCAGAAATCGTATAAGAAAACGACTCTGAGACTTGCTCGCCATTGTCAAGCGCATCCACAACGGCGTTATTGTTATCCAGTGTGTATGTGTAACTTCCATCGCTGTTCAACACGATGTCGCCATAAGTCCCTGTCAGGGTCACACCTACATTTGCCGAAGCTCCATCAACGGCACTGACAGTGAGCGTGTCGCCATTGGTGTCAGAATCAACGCCACTTCCATCGTCATCCGAAATGACATTGCCGCTATCGGTTAACGAAGTATCCTCGGTCACCGAGCCTGAATTGTTTGTCGCTGTTGGTGCGACGTTGTCATTGTCAATGATCGTCGTTGTTACTTGTGATGACGAGCCAACGCTGGAGCTTCCCGTGGCGTTGGAAATATTGATGCGGAAATCTTCGTTTGTTTCCGCGTTCAGGTCATCAACTGTCCCAAGGTCGATGGCGATTGCAGGCATCAGACCGTTTGGAGCTGTGAAAGTCAGCGTCGTATTGTCTTGAATGGAGCCAGCCGTATTGAATGACCATTGCTCGAAATCTGAGGCTCCATCTGTGACTCCAATCGTTGCGGAAGCGCCTTCGTCGTTAGCACCTCCCGCAATCGTATCGAGATAGCGAACTTCGAAGTCCGATGAGCCTTCAGACAAAACCAGTTGGAACGTAACGTCTTCGTTTGCGTTACCGTTGTACGGCACGACTTGATTCCACTGAACGATAAACTCTTGATTGCCAGGCGTTCCTTGGACTTCCCAGTAAACGTCGTCGCTGTCCGCGTCATTTGGATTCCAGTCATCCCAAAACGCAGCGATTCCAGGCGATCCATTGATCCCATTTCCAGCCGAAAGATCAGCATTGTTGAATGCCGTTTGTCCAGCTCCAAAAGTGACGAAACCGTTCGAACTGATGTGAATATCGTTGTAGACAGTGCCGAAAAAATCGAATCCAAAACCAAGGCTGACTTGATCCGAATCGTCGTCGCCCGAGTTCAAGCCAGTCCCTGTTGAGGAAATATCATTGAACCCACTGCCAAGCGGCGAATCAGTAATTTGGTAGCCGCTGGGCGCTGTATAGGTTAGCGTTGTCCCGTCGAACACGACGTCCGTTCGACCAGCGATCGCAGCATTAACCGCAACGACAAAATTGTTGTAATCGAGACTGCTGGTGTCGATGTCTGTTAGCCCCAGATCGATTGAAACCGATTCGCCAGGAGCGACGCTTTCGTTAAGCGTCAACAAATACGACGCGATTGCGCCTTCATTGACGCTTGTGTCACCCGTCAAATTCCAACTATTGATTTCTTGGACGGTCCAGACGAAGGACTGAGTTGTTGTTTCACCGTCGCTGTCTGTCGCGACAATATCAACGTTGTAAATTCCGCTTGAGCCAATCGGTGGAGTACCCGTAATCACGCCGGTATTCGGGTTAAGAGTCAACCCTGGCGGTAACGTACTCCCGGCATTGAAAACCAAAGTTTCATCGCTATCAACCGCATCGAAGTACGAACTGATGTCCAGTGACGTGATTGCAGTGTCTTCAATGTCGGTTTGCGGCGGAATCGAACCAACATTCGCAGGTGCGTCATCCGTTCCTGTTACGACCACGGTTACTGTCGCGGTATCGGCAAGCCCGGTTCCGTCATCGACTTGATAAGTAATTGTCGTTGTTGCAGTTTGACCGGCTGGCAGATAGTCGAAATCCCCATTGGGATCAAAAGTGTACGAACCATTGGCGTTGATCGTGAAAAGTCCACCCGAAGTGCCTGCAGCAGCGTTCCCTACATTTGCCGAGCTACCATCGACAAGATTTACATTCAGCGTGTCACCATCCGGATCACTGTCGACACCGTTTCCGTTATTCGCAGTTACAACGTTACCTGTGATGGAAGTGTTTTGGTCTGTCGCGAAATTGTCATCTTGGGCAACGGGCTGAGTGAAACTCAGTGGCGTGGCTGAAAAGTTCTTGGTCGAAAGCCCATAGCCCGTGTGACCATTGCGTGACGTGAAGATCAACGAATGGCTTGACGTCTCGTAGAATTGAATACTGACCCAACGCTCTTCATCTTCCGAACCTCCGGCGCTCGAATCATTCGTGAACGAAGTCGTCCCATCGTTGTTATCGACTACATCAATCTCAGTCGTCGGACTACCTGACACTTGATAAGACAGCATTTCGTCAGACAAAATGGTGACCGCTTCGGAGCCACTTCCCGCCGAACCACCTGCGTTAAAATCAATGTCGTGGAAGGTAAAGTCTCCAACAACTGACAGGGGACCACCGGTCGCTTGATCAAAAAACTCAACTCGAATCTCGGCGGTATGACCTTCGTATCCGCCAACACTCGACCCCACAACGCGAGAAAGCAAAACGGGACTTGCTTCCCAATCACCAAACGTAATAGGGACTCGATTCGCTGCGTCGTTGGTCGTCAATGCACCGGTTTCGTCGTAAGTATTGACGAGGGTCAGTTGCAAGTCGATAACGATCGACCCACCGTTGGCAGTAGCCGCACCCGAATAGAGAAAGCTTGATTGGCCAGCGACACCTTCGGGAGTAATGACGACTTCACCGTCGCCAAGATTGGGAGACGTTCCAACGGTGAAACCTGCATCGGTAACCAATAACGTTCCTGAAAATCGCTGCGACGCGAATGTCCGGGCTTCCACAGTACCGACTTGTTTTTCAAGCTCCCAATCTCCGCCTGCTTCGGTGGCACCAGTCAAATCATCCGATGCCGCAACGTCTGCGTTCGTGAGTTGGCTTAGCTCTTCAATGAACGACTCTCCCCGTTCAGACGAAGCCAAATCACATCCATAGATCAAGATATCTCCAGAATCCGAAAGTGCCTGTCCGATTCGCGCAAGCTCGCTCGCATATTCCGATGAAAGTTGGCTTTGATCAATCGTTGAGTTCCCTAACTGCAACTGACCGTCACTACCATGTGAGACGATATGGATCGCTTCAATATCAGATCGCCCGTCGAGATGGGCAGCAATCTGAGAAAGTCCAGCCGAGCCACTGTTGATAAAGAACACATCGACATCGCGACCATCGACGAAATCAGCAACGATCCCCTCGAATCCTTCGACGGATTTATCAACAAACAAAAGCTCTCGGCTTTCGCTGGCTTCTTCTTCCTGAGAACCTTGCTGAGCATCTGCAGCAATCGCATTGGTGACGGTTTCAAGATAGGCCGATGCATCGACCTCAATCATGTTGGCGTCAACCGGCGCAATTGGAACGGCATCGAACAACGCGCGTTCTTCGAGTTGTTCAATCAGGATGTTTCGCTTTTCGGATGGAGAGTCCGAATTGGGTGGGAGTTTCGACATGTGAATTCTTTTACGAATGACGAACGAATATTTGTTTGTGTGTTTATGCGGAAATAGCGCAAGAGCTTGCGCAACGGTTCCTCGGAAACATACGTCAACAAAACGGGTCAGGCGAAGATTTCAGTCGAATGAACTAGAAATGAAGCATGCAGACAACGTGCGTGCTGAAAAATTACGACAGGTTGACTAAAAAGATTTTGGTTAAACTTCCCGCATATTGGTTTGTAACAATTGATTGGGTTGAAACACGTGCGGGATCCTGCCAAAATTTGAGCGGCTGATTTAAGACAACTGTTGAATTTGGCAACTGTTTAATTCGGCAACTGCCTAATTCAGCCCACTCTTCTCGTGAGCCATAAAGGGGATCCCCATGATTGAGAATTCAATCGGCACAAAGACGTTACTTTCGAATTGTTGGTTTTCGAATTATTTAAGTCTTTTCCTGGCAATTCTGTTTTGCCTGTTTGCAAAACCGCTTCCGGCTCAAACAAAACAAGACGTTTTCCCTCCCACTGTTCGCAAAGAGGTTGGAACAAAATGGAAGGTCACCGGAAAAGTCACTTCAAAACTGGGGCGACCACTCTCTGGCGTCAAAATTTATCACACGCAAGGCATGTACTACCGTCCCATGTCGTTCACTTACAACCCAAAAATCAGCGAACCAGTTACGACAGATTTTGGAGGCAATTACGAGATCAATGTTCAGGAGGGTTACACACTGATCTTTGTCGCATCCGGATTCGCTCCGCTCGCCGCGGGCGTTCCTGAAGGCAGTGGGTTGGATGTCCAAATGGAAATGGGGCGATCCATAAGTGGAACGGTGACCTTGCCTTCTGGCGAACCACTGGCGAATGCAACGGTCTTCCCTACAAGCTGGATCGTTCCTCCATCTGAAACAGAACCCGATCCAGAATCCGATGACAAGACAAACATTCGAAGTCGTCCGAGAACGGTCTACGGCAGTCTTCCGGATTTCGGAAAACCGTTGGCCACGAAGACGGACGGTTCGGGGAAGTTCACTCTTTCGAACTTGCCCACTGACTATCGCGTGGGATTAATTGTCAAAGCTCAAGGCTGGAAAGAAAAATTCATTTACGTGCGTCCCAAGGACGACATTGCACCGCCCAATTCCGACCGACAGTTGTTGCTTGAAGAAGGTTTTGAGTATCCCGTTGAACCCTGCAGTCTGTTGAACATCAAAGGAACTGATGAAGACGGCAACCCAATTACGATTGCCGAGGTTTCGACTGCATTCAATATGGGGCAAAACACCAACTTTAACATGCGTCGCACGGAAGTTTTCAACCGCCCTGAAATTTCTCTGAGTCGCCCAGCAAACCCAAAGGGTTCGATTGTCTATGTTCAGCCAGAAGACTCGGAAGGTTTTCTGGGTGTTAAACTAGAATTGCCGCCCAATGACGAAATCGAAATCACAGAACAAGAAGTCATCTTTCGGCGAGGCCACACAATCCGTGGTCGTATAGTCAGTGACCTAACAGGCGAGCCTATCAAAGGGGCTAAACTTAAATGGCATCCGATTGAGGATTCGAACACCGGTGGCAACAAGAACGAACTGGAAACCCAAGAAGAGTTTGTAAAATTCGGAATTCAAACAGATCAAGATGGAAAATTTTCGTTCGCGGTTCCAAACGTTGACGCGATCATCGGTGTTGTAGGAAAAGTCGAAGGCTATCGCACGATGCCTGACGTGCTCGTGCATCGCGAACGGCTCGAAGGCTTTGCAGGTGAAGTGTTTGACCGACTTACGTTCGATCTAAAAAAGAATGAACTATCTGATTTAGATCCAATCGAATTTCGCTTGGCCCCCTGTCAAGACATTGACGTTTTTGTGGTCGATGAACAGGGACAACCTGCAAGCAACGCCGTATTAGCATGGTCAAAGAAGTCGAACCTGATGCTAAACATGCAGGGATCAGGCTTTAGCATGAGCCACGGCAGCGACTCTTTTTCTGGTCAAACAGATGCAGAAGGCAAATTCAAAATCAAACAACTTTATGACGACGATTTCTTTATTGCCGCTTCGTTAGCAAATTCGGACAAAGCTCGCCAGCGAAACCCGTACCTGTACTCATTTCGGTCTTACCCAATTGCGATTCAAGCGTTTTCCATTGACGGATTCAAACAAGGACAAGGAAAACCTGCAGTACCAAGTTCCCAAGATGAAACAGGCGAGACCCAACTAATCATCAATTTGCTACCGGGTGCGAACGTGCGAGGGCAAGTCACTGATCAAAACGCAAATGCTGTAGCAGATCTGGAAGTCACAGCCCGAAGTGGCGACTATCGAGCGGGTCAAACGTGGACAACGCAAACTCGACCAGATGGTTGGTTTGAAATGCAAGGGCTTCCACCAGGAAGCAAATTACGTTGGTCACTCGACCCCAAAAGGGTGAAGTCAAACCCGATCAAAATCCCGGAGTCTGATTTGGTTCAAGGAACAACAATCACGATTGACCCTGTCGAATGCATGGATTATTCCATGCTCCTTGGTGAGTTACCAGAAATTGAAATTGGTGGACTCTCCAACGAGGATGCGCTACAAGTCTTGTTAACGTTCATAAAAGACAGCCACGCACGAATCCCAATCTTAAAAGAAAACGAAGATGGAAATGGGATGCCGCGATTTTCATCATGGGGCTCTGGCGATCCCGTTCCCGCATTCAAAGACAAGATCTCAACGAAGACGATTCCGATCATCAAAGAATTGGCAGATCGCGAACCTGGCAGCGATTTTGAGTTGAAGTTGCTTATTTCAACCGGCGCGCTGCTCTTCAACGATTCCAGCAACATGAGATTCCCCGGAGCCATGAGTTACGCAGGAACAAAGGCATCTAATTTCCAAAGTTACTTCCAGCAGCGACTTTTGAAAAATCACGTCAACAACGAAAAGGCCCAATCCCTTATGATTCAAACTGCGGGTAGCATTCGTTCGTACCAAGACATCAACAAGCACCTGCGGGAGCTTTATGAAGCAACTCCATTTGAAAAAACCAAAATTCAAGTTGCTGCACGAATGCTTACGAATTTCGGAAACAAGCTCCGCCAATCGAGTGCTCAATCCTCTTCCAAATCTGAATTTGAAAAACAACTCGTTGAGTTTGAGAAAATGGCGAAAGTCGTTGAACAGAGCCCAGAACTTTTGCCCAAACCAGCGAAAGATGCTTTGGGAGCCCAGTTAGGCAACCTCACGCGGACAGTAGACTTTTTCTTGAAATCCATCGCCGAAGGAAACGGGCAGAACCTTGGTGGCAAGATGGATGAGTCTCGCCTTAAACGCGTCAAGAAACTTGCAGATCAAACGAAGGAGGCTATTTTCCCACCTGAGGACAATTGATGTTTGCCAACGAATCTAGTGGATCGTGCCAACAAAATATCTGAGTAGTGGACGAGGCTGCGAGTCCTAAAAACGGGGTAGGCCAAAAGGATTCGTAGCCTCATCCACTACCAATAAATCCACGATGTAACGCTGCACTTGACCAAATCATTTGGCCGGTGCGTAGTAATCGCTCGTGTTGGGTTTCACCAATTCGATTACAGAATCGCCTGGTGATTCTGTCGCTGGTTCGACAACCGACGGAATCGGTGGTGCGATTGCGGTGCTATCCATCGCAGCCGCTTGAGACTCAACCACGATCTCCGATTCCTGAACAGCTACGGGAGCAACCGCAGCCGTGTTACTCGTTTTGCTGATGACATGACGAGGCAAATCGCATTCGATCGTTTCACCGATTTGAACGCCTTCGGTTCGAAGCAACAAACCTGTCGCTCGCTTCAAGTTCATTTGCGAAAGGTTGTAAGTCAACTGCGATTGCAGGTAATCAAACTCGGCTTCCGCGAGACGTTCCTGAGAAACCAACAAGTTCTCCAAAGCCAGACTTGCCGACACATCCTCTCCGGGCAGTCGCTGCCAACGCTTGGTCTGGGCATCCAACTGTGCCGCCCGAGCCGTCATCGCTTGGTACTTGGCAACCAGTTCTTGGTTCGAAGTCTGAATCTCGCGAACGGCAATTTCGACTTCCAACTGAACCGTTTGAAGCGTCGTCGAGTATTGCGATTGCAACTGACGAAGCTCCAGCCGACGACGAGTGTTTCTGGCACATGAAGCACGATTGCCAAATGGAATCTCGTAGGTCACTCCAACCGAATAACCTGGCCGACCGGCACTGAATTGTTCTGCGTAAGCGTCCGAGATACTTCCGCGAGCTTCCAATCCTGCAACATACGTTTGCGTGATCAAGTCGAGCTGAGGAAGCAATTCATGCTTCGACATGCCGAATCGAATTTGACCCGCTTTGATTTGCTTAAGTGCTTGAAGTACCTCGGGGCGATTCTTAATCGCGAACTCCATCGACTCCCGCATGTCGGCTTCGAAGTTCATCATATTCGGCATGTCGATCGGAACGATTTCAACTTCATCAAACTCGCAAAAATCCGGATCGTTCACCAAAGAACGAAGTCGCGACTCTGCATTCTTTACCGCCATGCGGGATCGAATTAAGTCCGCGTAGCGCGTGGTGGCTGACGCTTTGGCACTTACAATTTGCGATTGCTGCGCGTCGACTTCACGACGCTTTTCTAGCATCTGGTAGATCGTGTTCGCTCGTTGGAATGAATTCATCTTTTGACATAGCGATCCTCGCTCTAAATACAAAGACCAATAGGCGCGAGTGACTTCCAAAAGGTGCGATTGAAGCTGACGTCGAAACTCGTCGTCTGCGATCTTGGCATCGAGCTTCGCGAGGCAGGTCAGACTCTCGTTGTAAACGCGACCACGACCACGAAGCAAAGGCTGTGTGTAACCAAGAACCAACCGCGCGGTTCCCTGAGGATTGGGAACGAAAAACTGTGAGTTGGTTTCTTGATGCCCAATGTTCTGACGCATGTCGAATTGACCACCAACACGGTTTCGCCGGCGAACTCCACCTGACGCCGTCCACTGCTGATTGACGTATCGATCGCCCGTGCCACCAACCGTCAACGAACTTCCAACAGGATCGTTCAAGTCATCCCATCGTGTTTCCATAAACCTCGACCAGTCGAAACCAGCGTCGGCTTCAATGATTGCGGTTCGCCGAATCATCGGCAGCTCTGCAAACACTTTGATTTGTGATGAATGCGTCAACGCGCGGACGAGCACATCGTCAAGCGAAACCGATTGTGATGTCGCTGTTTCGCGCATCGGGCTGAACACAATCGATGACCACCAACCAATGTCTTGATCGCCGGACGCACCAAATTCAACGGGCGGGGCAATCGTTTGATCGATTGCAATTTGATCTTGAGATTGACCAATTCCTACGAATGCAAGTACAAGAAAACCACAGGTCAATATTTTGAGAAGCAAATTGTTGGGGAGGGAAAGCATCGTTGTTAGCCTTACAGACTTGCAGAGAACTTGGATTACAGCTCTAAGCTCCTTATCGGAAGGTCGTAACGCCTGTATCCAAGGTGACTGATGCAATGCTTGGAACACTTGCAACCACCATGAGGGTGGTGTCAGTTAGCTAAGCTTTAACGATTGGCGCAAGTTTGCGTGTCGATAGATCGTTCAAATTCAATGGTTGAGAGGCTCGTGCTTTGTACCAGTATGAAATTAAGTAGTGGACGAGGCTACGAGTCCTGATGTACGAGGCTACGAGTCCTGATGTACGAGAAAATGCTGGGACTCGTAGCCTCGTCCTCTACGCACAAACTTAAAATTCAATTGGAACAAAGCTCAGAGGAAACGTTTTGGTGAACGTTTTTGACCACTATCGCAACTGGTTAAGCTTTCGCATGTTTCGAATCCAAGTTGCCACCTTTTCAGACAACACTTCGCCAACCGAACCGCGAGAGGTGCGAATGCTGATGAATGCGGGTTGGCCACTTTTCAATTCTTTTCCAATTGCTGCTGGAAGTTCCACTCGTGCAAAAAAATGAGGATCCACCAACTCCATTGGAGCTTGCTCGGATTCCTCTTCATTGCCAGAGGGCGGTCGGTACTTCACTGGAAGAGGACCACCAGATGTCGCACCGAACGCTGGGTGTGGAAGGTCAAGTCGACCGCGCGGATTCAAATCGCGAAGACCCGCGGTGAAATGACCTGGCCCCATTCCCCAAACATGAACGGCGACCGCTTGCCCGACTCGATTTTGAAACAATTCCCTGTCACGCTGACCAATCATCGCGTGAATTTCTTTTTCGGAATCTGATTCGATGTTGCAAATCTTTTGTCCCGGTGCCAGGTAGACACCTAACTGGGACTCAAGTTCGTCCGCCACCAACACGCCATCAAAGTTCGCGACAACCGTCAAACTGGCCAATTGTTGCCGCCGCACGCTTAAACGGTGCTTGATCGCTTCCCGATTCTTGGATTCCACATCAAGTGCCGCCAGCTCTTTGTTTTGGCGAAGCTGTCGCATCTTCATATCATTGGCGACCAACTCGATCTCCAACTTCTCAACATCCGCAACGACTTCGTTGTTTCGAAGCCTCGCCAGGATGTCGCCCGTTTGAACAAAGGCGCCAGACTCGACCAAAATTTCATCAAGGAATCCTGCTACCGGCGTTCGCACTTCATGGCTTTCCTGAAAATCAACAATTGCCGCCGCCTTCACTCGTGCGTACCACGGAACTTCCGTGAACACAGTCCAGCAAACGGCACCAAGTGTCAACGTCGTTAAGCAAAAACGAATTCGGCTAGGCCGCTGTTGGGTATCCTCTCCGATGAAAACCATTTTCAGTAGTTTGACGATTGGCCAAACTACCCAAAAAACCAAAGCGATCATCGCGAGAATGATTCCGGCGCCAAAGAACAGCGACTCGGCGGCGATTGAAAGCCCAACGCAGATCATGACTTTCCAAAACAAAGCCAACGTTGCGTAGGTGGCAACGATCCATCCACGTCCTTCGGGCCAAGTCGGCTGGTTGCCATCGAGGCCAAGATAATACTTTTTGCCAACCCATTTCATCCATTGCTGACCGTGCGTTCCAAGGTTCGGCATTTCGAGCCAATCCGAAAGCATGTAATAGCCGTCGAATCGCATCAATGGGTTTGCATTAAACAAGAGCGTCGTCACGCTTCCGGCCAACATCAAGTTGAACGCGTGTTGGCGAATCGGTCCCACGTCAGAGTAGCACCAAACGATCGCCGCGAGGGCAGCGATGAAAACTTCGACGTACATTCCTGCCGCAGCGACAAAAATTCGTTGCCACTTTGAACCAAATCGCCAAGAGCTAGTCACGTCGACGAAGGGTAGTGGAATCATCACGATCAATACGATTCCGCATTGACGGACATCGCCACCAAATCGCTTGCACGCCATTCCATGCGCGGTTTCGTGAATCAGCTTCAAGAAGATCCAAGACAAACCCAGCCAGATCCAGTTGTCGCTTGCGAGGACCATTGTGCCGCCGCCAACGACTTGATCCCAATGCGATGCGACTTGGTAAACAGCTGTTGCAACAACCGCTGACCAGACGAAGAACAACGGAAAGCTGAAAAGCCAACCAAGCAACGCGGTAAGTTGGCTAAGAACCGCATCTGGATTAAACAAGTTGAATTTCGGACTAACCGGATTCATCTTTGCCAATCGCTTTTTTCGATCCGATTCTTCAAACGTTTCCATCAACCGACCGGAAGTCCGCGACGCATCTGTCGAAGCCAGTCCAGAATCAATCAGCCATTTTACGATTGTGATGGCGTCTTGTTCGCTGATCGCTTGGTCGCCCATTTGGGCAGCCGTTTTCGAAACGGCCTTCGAGACGTTTGTTGATCCATCGAGAAGCGAAATCAAATGATATTCGGCAAGTCCAACTCGGTAGAACCGCGAATTGAATTCGTCTTCGATTAGGTAGCAGGGCTCGCCTTGATATTCTTGAAGATGGAACGACAAGTCCGAGCGCAGATAGAGCCGGCAGTTGGCAAGCTCAACTGTGCTGTGGTGTGCGGTTGAATTGTCGTGGTTGGTCGTCATCTTGTTTTTGTATTTGAACAAATGGAAAGGATTGATCGGTCGCTAACGCGACGAGGTCCTTTTTGCGGATTGGGTCCACGGGTTGAAACCCGTGGCTATCCATAACCGGTCGCTAACGCGACGTAAAAT
>CAYMFZ010000082.1:0-13880 GCA_964389585.1 uncultured Pirellulaceae bacterium
ATCCCACTACGATGATCGCACGATTTTAGGTTTTGAAATGTCCTCTAGCTTAAAGGGATGAAATCTTGATACGCGAAATACGGGAATCTGAGTAGTCACATTCTAACTTTGTTGACGGATTCAAGACAGGTTTGTCCACGAATTGACTGATCTTTGGCCTAAATGCTAGATAGTGAAAGTCTTTGGTCTAACACATTATTTTCCGTCTAATTGCTGTCACAAATTCCAAACCTGATCGTATAGCCCGTGGTGACTCAAATCTTGAGTCAAATTTTCTTTTTTTATTCATAGCGTGTTTTCAACCTTTTTTACAAATTGCCTTTGGACGAATTTCCATCGGAGGCTTCAAGGGGTTGGTTTATGCAACGTGAGAAATCAACGGGGGTATCATGGGTTTTAAAAAGCTTTTTTTGGTCGTCGCAGTCGTCGGCGTCATGAGTTTCGCCAATTCGGTCGAGGCTCAAATCTTATCATTTGACTTGCAAGGAAATGCAGGTGAGGGATTACTGCCGGGTAATGAAAATCCTGCGATAACCGAATCCTCGACGGGTGGAGAAGTCGATCTCGGAGTTCAATTCGATGTCGCGTTGTCGCGATTGTTCATCGACGTTGCCTGGGGTTCAGCTAACGGATTTACTGACCTGACGGGTGATGTAACCGCGATGCACATTCATGACGCTGGAGACAATGACTTTTCGTCCAACGGCGGAGTCCTCGAAGGACTCAATGGGTTGTCTGGATTTGATGCATCACTTTCCTCGGGTGGGTTCGACGGGTTTGTTGATATCACCGATGCTGGAGACATTGCAAGTTTGTTGAACGGAAATCTCTACATTAACGTTCACACGGCAGACAACGGTGGTGGTGAGCTTCGTGGCAATTTAGTCGCGGTTCCAGAGCCATCAAGTATGGCTGTATGTTGTCTTGTTGGTATCGCTTGTGTATCACGTCGGCGACGTAAATAGTTTTATCACTGATGAACGATGGCAACGGCATTTGATAAGTCGTTGCCATTTTTTTTGCGCGAGAACATCCTTAAAATCGTCGAAGTTTGCCAAATGGTTAAAGTTTGAAATGAATTTCTTCCGATAACGCAGAAGTCTGCCAAATTCGCTGGCTAACCCTGCGCTTCCAAGAAGCCGGTTCATGAAGTACGCCTCAAACGAAAACTCGTTTTCAAAGAATCACACAACGCTCGTGTTCATTCCGTTGCGTTTGATCTTGCGAACTCTATTATTGACCTTCGCTATTGCGACCATGTTTGAAGGCTCGGCGTTTTCGCAGGTTGCTTTCTCACTGAACGATCAAATACCGGTCTCCGATTCTTATCAATATCAATCGGATCCACAGCTTTTCGAAACAAGTCGTCCGTTGCCGCTTTCCAGTGAATCAAAAAATACCTTCACAATGCTGTTTGGAATCGAAGGTTCAAAGGAACCCCAGGATTTCGGAGTCAATGCGAACTTAGGAGGTGTTGGCCAGCTTAGTTTTTCTGCGCCGCTGATTCCAAACGCGGGAGTCGGCTTCCAAATTGGGAACTCAGCAACATTCTCCGGAAACGCCGTTCAGGTTTTTGAATTACTGGGCGAATCAAAAGACCGATTCCAAAACTTTACGACCGTTGGATTGTTTCAACGCTTGGATAGTGGAGTTAGTTGGGGAGTGACTTACGATTTTCTGAATGCCGAATCGTTTGATTCTTTTCAGCTCGGTCAATGGCGAGTTGGGGCAGCGTTCGATGTGAGCCCAAATTCGGAGATTGGCGTGACTGCAAATCTGGCCAACCGCAGCGATCAAGCGAATTTCAATGCGGAAACAGTTAAGCTTGAACCCATTGAGCAGCTTCGAATTCATTTTCGTCGGCAATGGGAGACTGGAGCCAGTACTGCGGTTTGGATTGGGATCGCCGATCAACACAGCGAAGAAAATGCCGTTACGGGAACGTTGCCGAACAAGCAGAATCAAATCTTGTTTGGGGCTGAACTCTTTGCTCCGTTGAATCAATGGCTGGCGATCTTTGGTGAGACAAATTTGATGATGCCAGCGGATACGGGAGTGGTTAACGCTTATCTTGGGATGCAGATTTCTCCACGATCCATACGGTGGGCGCACGCTCGTAACAATCGGTTTCGCCCCTTCTTGCCAGTCGCGACCGGGGCAAGTTTTTCAGTTGATTTAAATCGTCGCTGAGAACCTAACCCAAACCTAAAAGTTATTTGACAGTGAGCCGAAGGCGCTAGCCTCGGGCCAGCCCAACGCGTGGCTTTTTTTGCTGATCATCCTGGCCCGAGGCTAGCGCCTACGGCTCACATCTTTTGGGTAGACTCTGAGTCTACAAACAAATGAGGCAAGATCTAATAGCTGGCCAGGCGATATCTAGTCGATTCGGTTTCATCTTTTGCCAACTCGACTAAAAATTCGTCTAGTTGACGAAACGACTTGACACTCGCGACTTCGCGACAGATAAGAACTTCACTTGCACCAACATCCCGGATGCGTCTTTTAGTTTCGCGAATCGCTTTACCAAAAACTCCCGGTTGATTGGGGTCATAGCCCGTCATGATTTGTCCGCTGTGGATGACCATTCCGTAAAGACTTAAGTCAGGAACTGAATCATCGGCATCGTTTGAATTAGATGATGCGTTATTCTTGGTGTCGCGAAAAAGACCAACCAGACTTTCGGTTAAATTTTCTACGGTATCAAAAATCGCGATGATTTGACTTTCGACTGCTTCAACGACTTGGCAATTAGGCATTGATGCAATGTTCAGCGTCTTCCGAATGGCGTTCCAGTCAGCTCGATTTTGAAGATCACCCGCTTGTTCGATTCTTTGCTCGGAATCAATCAAGCTAATCATCAAAACATAAACGCTCGAGATGTCCACCAATTCATCGACTTTGATTTTTTCGTTCGGGAAAAGCTTTTGAAACATTGGAAGCGTGCTGGCTTCTGCGGCCGACACCGACTCTCGCGTGGAGGAGTCTTTTTCGATTCGAACTTCCAAATCAATCGACGCCTTGTTTTCCAAAGCAATGCAGATATTGCCTGGCGAAAGTTTTGGGATCAACGACGGCGTTTGATTGCCCAACTCGACATTGACTCGTTTCAGCAATGCGGAATCCTGAACCATCATCGAAAGCGGCAAATTCAATTGACGGCTTCTGATTCCGTATGGACCGGGAGCAAGTGCCGCCGCCACGTCGACCTGTTCGCCGGGCTTTAACTGGTTTTGCGCAATGATGTGCGGCGCGTGGTAGGGTCCGCCAATGCAATAGGTTGCAAGTTTTATAGTTCGAAGCGAAGGATGAACCGAGAAAACCAACTCAACTGACTGGGCGAAATCAATTTCGAAACTCAAGTTGCATACATCGCACTGGGCATGTGACTTAATCGCGCTCAACGAGTTTTGTGTTTCCGATGCAACACGACAAACTGGACAGATGACGTCCCACGACAGGTTGAACATTCCAGCGGCAACGGCACTTAAGCAAATGTTGAGAGCAACATTTGTTTCACAGTTTAGTTTTCGCGAAAGTGGAATCGGGCAAATTCTTGCGACCTGTGGATCAGCCGCGGTTCGAACAAACTCACCGATCCGTTCAGCGTATTCGGAAACGGCGGGGTCGCGCTTTAAGATACGCGTCTTGTCTTCAATCGCCTGTTCTTGCTGTTGAGTCAGTCGTATCGGTTTTCCGAAAGGAAGATCGCACGCGAGAGGATTGACATCATTGGCAAGTTGCTCAATTCTAAGATAAGCCTTCTCCAGCGATCGCTTGGTTAAGACTTTGAATTGAAACGGCACAAGTAACCGACCCATCAGGCCACGTGGTTTGACTTGAACTTTATGAATTACTCTCGTCTGTTTTCCAACAAGCGGAGCAAGTTCCACCGTGCTGGTCATCCACTCAAAAGGGCCAGATGAAAATTCACGCAGCACACTCATCTCTCGTTCGTGGATCCATTGAAAGGGGTGTTCCCGCCACCGGACGGTCATGCCGTTAAATTTTGCCGTGGCGAAAGTTTTTCGAGTTCCAGATGAATGGTCATGGGTGAATACAGGCAGCGGCAATCCAATCGCTTTGTTAAAGCGATTCGTGTCGATAATCAAAGGCCAGAGATCGCTCGAGGATGCGTTCAGCTTCCATTCAAACTCGTACTTTTTGACTTTGCGATCGTCAACGTTTGGAACTTCTGGATAGACGCGAAGGCTGATCGGTCGGTTTTCTAAAATCTGTTCGACGTCATCGAGCATATCGGCTGCATCTTGGTAGCGCATCTCTGGACTTTTCTCGAGTGCCTTAGCAACGAGGCCACTCAAGGCGTCGCCGATTTCTGGAAGGATTTTCGACAGCGCAACGGGGCGCTCGATGCGATGCAGGTCGGCAAGCGAGCTTACGTTTTCGCCTTCGAGAGGTGGGCGGCCAGCAATGAGGTGAAATAACGTCGCGCCGACGGAGTAAATGTCTGCTCGTGCATCGACCGATCGGCTTTCGCTGTACTGTTCAGGAGCCATGTAAAGTGGCGTACCAAGGATGGTTTGCTGTCGAGTCATCTCAAGCGATTCAGATTGCTCGATGTGTCGCGCCAGCCCAAAATCAGTCAACTTAGCATGACGAAAGTTCACCTCGGTCGGCTCTTTGGGATCACCGAACACGGCGATTAAGTTTCCGGGTTTAACATCTCGATGCACAATGCCAGCTTGGTGAAGCGAGCTCAAGCCTTGCAGCAAATTTCGAACGATCAGAAGTGACAATCTCTGCGGAAGTCCCTTAGGCGTTTCACCATCTTTGGTTGACAGGAAATCGCTAACACTCACACCATCGACGAATTCACTGACGATGAAGTAGGAACCCTTGAACTGACCAAACTCAAAATGTCTCGTCACGTAAGGGCTGACAATTTCCGCGTGAAGACGCGACTCTTTGCGAAAGCGTTGAATGCCTACACGACTTGAGAGTATTTCAGGTCTCAGAAACTTGATTGCAAAACTCTCATCGCCGGAACTGGGGTCGAGCGACTCTGCTCGATAAACGATGCCCGCACCGCCTTGGCCAATAACGTTCACCAATCGGTATTTTCCAAATGGACAGACGAACGTTTCGGGGCTGATCGCCACCGTTTCATGGTCTTTGATGACAAATGAGGAATCCTCATCGAAATCCGAATCGTACATCGACGGCGCTTGCGGCGTTATGTACTTTTCATTCGGATCAACCCCATCACCATCTGATCGCGTGTTGGGTTCACGGGACGTGTCGGAATCGTTGTCTGAATCGTTGTCTGAATGCTCAAAGTTCTGTGTTGGCTCTTCTCCACTACTCATAGTTAATCCGGAGTACAGCTATTCGAGGGAAATGTAAGTATGAGAGAGTTCGCTCTTGTTGGACGCTTGGAGTAAACCAATCGTCCATCCAAACTGAGTTTATTCGTAGCTAATACGATGAATCGACAAAAGTTTTCCGACTTCCTGCCTCGTAGTCCGCAATTGAAAAATTTATTGGAAACATCGTTTGCGCAACTTTCGTCCGGACACAGAGTTGTAGCGACACTTGATTTTATCATAAGAATTCCCATGAAAGCGCATTGCCGAATCTAAAAATTGCCTTTGAGGTCCAAAAATCGTCCGCTCAAACTTATTCCATAAAACGTTCGGCGTTCACGCTGGTCTAGCTGCTTGTTGTGATTTGATGGCAGGTTTGTCTCTGGCAATGGCTGGTTGTGCCAAGGAAGAACCCGTCGATCCGAACAATCCAGAAATTAAACCGGGAACAAAAAAGCAGATCGAGCCAAACGGTTCAGTGGTGCCTGCCGAACTTAAGCGACGATAAGTGACTGGAAGAGTTCTCAGAATTCAAATCAACAGTCCAGCCTAAAGAAGAGCCTGTATCGTCACTTACGAGTCGTAACCGCTCGCCGATTTTTTCTTACCCAATAGCTCTTAAGCCATGAATGCCAAGTAATAGAAAATCCAACCAGTGATTGCGGTCAAAAACATGAACGCTGCTGCGATTCTTCCTGTAATCCGATGTGTTCGGTTGTAAGCACCTTGGCTGAATCCGGTTTTGAAACGTCTTAGTCCCATCACAATCACGAATCCCCAAACGAATGGCGTTGGGATTGCAAACAGAAGATGGATGTTCAACCACAAGCTAACGATTCCGGAGTCGTAAAAGGGTGAAACTTCGGCCAGTTGCCGCCACTTCGTGATGAACCGAACGTCGACTTCGAACGCGATCAAGGCAAGCGTCAAAATGATCGCCGTTGCGATTTGCAAGTTTCGGTGCAGGACTGGACGCTTCTTAATGCGGATCTGGTAGATGCTGTAGCTCAATGCAACCACAACGCCAACCATTGCCAGCGCGACAAAGTCCAACATGAAAGAGGCTCGCGTCGGCAAAAATCCGTTGGTCGCGTCAGCGTACAAAATGGGCAAGGCGAAGTTCAAACGATTTCCAGCGAGTCGGTTAAGGGCGAGCGATTGACGATCGTAACTTTAATCGAAGTCGATTGCGAGTCGAGTCGAGAAAACAGATACTTGCTAACGACCAAACCAATCCCAGAAAGTCGCCTTGATTCGTTGTTGATAGTGCAACAGCAAAGCCAAGGAAACGACAAAAACGCCGTACACAAATCCGACCACAAATAGAGGAATGGCAATCGAGGGGCCAGCGGCCCTGGCAAACATTGCCAACAAAGCTGCCGGGATAAATGCAGCAATCAGTTTAGCGAGGCTGAATTGAAACTTCGTCGACTGAATCTTGCGGCTTCGTTGAAGTGTAGGAAAACTTTGAAGCGATCGTATCGATCCGATTGAATGGATCCGGCCGCATACATCACATTCGACCTTTGTTCCTGCTTGCCCCTTCGTAACGTCGAACGAATCTCCACAGTCGCAAGGAACGCGATAGACCATTTGTGTGACAGGCGAGTATAAATTCGGGGCCATGGCCGCGCTACTTTTCAACCAGTTCTTCAAAAACAGATTCAAGGTCGAGCTCGTCGCCGGTAACTTTTTGCAATTTCAAAAGCTCAGAAAATAGTGACTTGATGGATGCTTGATACTCTGGTGTTTCGCCTAAGTCATTCATTTCCAAGGGATCGGTCTTCAGGTCAAAAAGTAGAATCTTCTTGATGGTTGGATAACAAATCAACTTTAAGTCTTCTTTAATCACCATCCGCTGAAGTTTCGTATAGCCTCCATAAATCGAGTCGTAATGTTGAGTTGATTTATCCGCGATTAGTGGACGCAAACTCTTAAAGTCGACATGGTCAGCTTTTTCTATTCCCGCGAGACTCAAAGTCGTTGGAACAATGTCTTGCAAGTAAATGCGCGTATTGATTCTCGCATTTTCTGGCACGCCAGGTCCCTTGACGAAAAATGGAACGCGAACGCTGTGTTCAAACATGTTTTGTTTGCCAACGAGTCCATGTTGTCCGACGGCAAGCCCATGATCGGCCGTGAAGAAGACAAATGTGTTGTCGGATTTTCCGGAAGCCTCAAGGGCATCGAGAATCCGACCGATCTGATGATCCATGTGCGTGATAATCGCGTAGTACTCCTGCCGATTGACTTTGATGGAGTATTCCGTGCGTGGGAATGGTGCCAGTTTTTCGTCGCGAAGTTTGGCACTGTTTCCAATTGCATCCTTGTACGGATACTCTTCCAAAAAATTGGTCGGAATCGAAATGTTTTCAAGTGGATACTTGTCGACGTATTCTTTGGGTGACTGTCTTGGGTCGTGAGGCGCATTGAAAGCGACGTACATGAAAAAGGGATCGTCGGATTGCTTGGCATTTTCAAGAAAGCCAATCGCATCATCACCGACGACTTCGCTCCAGTGCTTTCCGCCTTCCCAAAAACCGCCCTTTGATTTGTCGAACGGACTCCAAACGTCTTCTTGGCCTTCGATCGGTCGGTTGTAGCCTTCGGGAGTTTGCTTGGGCATTCCTCCTCGAACTTGACCGACGTGATCGAAGATATCATCTGGTTTCAGTTTGACATGCCACTTACCGGAAAAATACGTTTCATAGCCAGCAGACTTCATTTGCTGTGACCAAGTGCGTCCGGCGGCTTGCTCGGCTTTTAAGTCCAACTTGTGTGCACGCCAAACAAATTTTCCGGTATTGAGCATCGTTCGACTAGCGACGCAAACCGCCCCGCCCCACGCGCCCATGTTGTAGGCTTGCGTGAAATGAGTGCTGCCACGAGCAAGCTTGTCCAAGTTCGGAGTTTGGATGTCATCGTTGCCCGACGCATGGATGCAGTCGTAGCTGTGGTCGTCTGCGAATATAAAGAGAATGTTTGGCTTATCCCTTTCCAACGCGTTCGAGACGTTTTTTGGAATGGGGGTTTCGAATGCGAGGCCGTCATTGGCATTCGAATGGTTTATCGAGAATGCAATCCAGCAAGACGCGATAAGAAGCGGCAGTTTGATCTTTTGCGAAGTTATTAAGCTCAGTGATTTGTATAACATTCGTTTCCAATTCTGAAGCCTGTTGAGGCGGAAGTCTGAGGTTTAGCGGGCTGGGGAACGGAAGTTTTTCGGCTACCGGTATTCGAGAAATCCTCTGTGTTTCTCCCAGTTTTCCCGCGTTTTTTGTAACCTCTTGACGTTGGGTTTGCAAATTCGAAAGACGCAAAAGGGAAAACCCTAAAAACTGATTTGCGGATGAAAATCGGGAAGCTAGGTTTGCGTGGTTACTTTTCTTCTCTTCAAAATTTTCTAAGCGTCCTCGATCTCATGATCGATTCGCCCTGGTTGTCATGAACGCAAACGACTTCGTCGACTACTACGAACTATTGGAACTGAGTCCTAAGGCAAGCTTTGACACGATCGAACGTGTTTTCCGCTATCTCGCGACGGTACATCATCCTGATTTTGCCCAAGATGTTGATCTGGACAAACATCATTTCAGTCAGATTATTGAGGCGTTTGAGACATTGCGCCATCCAGAGTCGAGAGCGAATTACGACTTGTTGTGGCAACTGCAACAGGACGTAAATCTCGACCTTGTTGGTAATGCCAATGAAGCCGAACAAGACTGTGAAGTTCGTTCAAAAATACTCTCAATCTTCTACGGTCAAAGGCGAAAAGACATCAAAGAACCCGGCGTAAGCGTTGGCCGAATCGAAGACCTAACCGGCGTGCCCGATGAGGTATTGGCGTTTCACTTGTGGTACTTTCGCGAGCAAGGTTGGATAGCCCGTGAAGAAAGTGGCGTCATGGCGATCACAGCAAAAGGCGTTGATCAAATCGAGTCGCAATACAAAGCAGTCACGCCAAATGAAAATGTGCTTCACATTGAACACAAGCCACACAGTCGGCACGAAGCCTCAGATCTGATTCCCGCAAAAGCGTGAGACTACCACGGGCATTCTCGGAGTTCAGGCTGTCGAATGAAGATTTGCCAGGGTTCACCACCTGAAGTGAATCTTCACAAAACGCATCAGAAAGCCAGATTCTTTGTTTTGCGTTTGCCGATAAACTGATGGTTGTCTTATGATCTTGTGGTTGCTTCTTACGGATCAACACACTTGACCCGCTGCTGAAAAGGATCTTTGAATGTCGACTGACGCCGCATCGCCCGAGACTTGCACCGACAATGTTTACTTTCGCTGCTTTAATGGCTGTGAAGGCAGAATGTCGATTTACGATGTGATCTATCGGTGTCCCAAATGCGATTCGTTGCTTGAAGTTCATCACGAACGCGAGCCGCTCATGAGCCGCAACGCCTACAAGTGGCAGCAGTTGTTCGACTCCCGAGCCAGTACCACAAATTGGCCCTTCGGAAGTGGCGTTTGGGGGATGAGGGAATGGGTGATTCCCGATCTTCGCAACGAAAACGTCGTCAGCATGTGCGAAGGAAATACCAATCTGTTTTGGGCGGATCGGCTTGGCAAGCAGTTGGGCCTTTCTGAGCTTTGGATCAAGCTTTGCGGCAACAGCCACACAGGAAGTTTCAAAGACCTCGGGATGACGGTTCTTGTCAGCGTTGTCAAACAAATGATGACGATGGAAAACAACCCAGTCAAAGCAGTTGCTTGCGCGAGCACTGGCGACACAAGCGCAGCGCTCGCGGCGTATGCGGCCTACGCTGATATCCCTGCGATCATTTTTCTACCTGCTGGAAAGGTCAGCACTGCTCAGCTAATTCAGCCCGTCGCCAATGGTGCTCACGTTCTCGCGTTGGATACCGATTTCGACGGATGCATGAAGATTGTTCAGGAAGTGACTCAAGATCAAAGCATCTATCTCGCGAACTCAATGAACAGTTTGAGAATCGAAGGACAAAAAACAGTCGGCATTGAAATCTGCCGCCAGTTCGATTGGGAGGTTCCCGACTGGATCATTATTCCTGTTGGCAATCTCGGCAACATCAGTGCACTCCACAAGGGGTTCAAGCTGATGATGGATCTGGGTTTGATCAATCGAATGCCTCGATTGGTTGGCGCTCAAGCCGCCCAAGCCGATCCGTTTTTCCGATCTTTTAAAAACGAGTTTTCAGAGAAGACAAGTGTGACGGCGGGCGAGACTTTGGCGAACGCAATTCGAATCGGCGATCCCGTGAGCTATCAAAAGGCAGTAGCTGCAGTCAAAGAAACAAATGGAATCGTTGAGCAAGCAACCGAACAAGAGTTGGCAGCCGCCAGTGCCAAGGCTGATTTGACGGGCATGTTTACGTGTCCGCACACAGGCGTCGCTTTGGCGGTTTTGGAAAAATTGGTGAATCGTGGCGAGATCAAATCATCCGATCGTGTCGTCGTCATTAGTACGGCACATGGTTTGAAGTTTACCGATTTCAAAGTCGGCTATCATGAGTCGAAGCTTGATGGGATCGAAAGCGCAAGCGCGAATCCGCCGACTTATTTGGCCGCGGACTCTGGTTTGGTCAAAGACGAGATCAAACGACGTTTGAGTTTGTAGTAAGCCAACTTTTGATTTGAACATCGAACTTTTTAGGAATCGACGTGAGGCATAGTGGCATTTCACTCCGTGAAATAGCGCCAACCCAAGCGCAGCGCAAGGTCGTCGTTGATTGTCGAAAAGGCCTAAGGCAGCTCACAGTGTGAAGGTCGGCATCCAAGGCCCGAGCGACTCACAGGTATTGCCGCGACGCTCGTGACACCTTCGCTGCGCATCAGGTTTGGCGCTATTTCACGGAGTGAAATGCCACAATACTGCTGGCGATCGCCAACGGCTTGTTAAGCCGGCAATCACGTTGAGGTTTTAATTAACAAAGGCATGGTCCTATCTTATGTTGCGTGTCGCTCACGCAGCGCAGTGACTTCGATTTCAATTTTCATTTCGGGCTTAATCAAACCGCAAACCACCATCGTTGCGGCTGGGCGAATCTCGCCGAATGCTTCTCCTAAAACCGGGAAAACTAAATCTGCGTATTCTTTTTTTGTGATGTAATAGTGGCTTCGAACAACGTCCGTCATTTCGAAACCAGCATCGTTCAATGCTTTCTCGATAGTGGTTAAACAGTTTCTCGTTTGTACGGCAACGTCTTCAGGCATTTCCATCGTGGTGTAGTCGTAGCCGGTTGTGCCTGAGACGAAACACCAATCGCCTTGGACAACGGCGCGTGAATAGCCCGCAGTTTTCTCGAATTCTGATCCAGTCGAAATAAGTCGTCGATTCATTGGTAGTCCCGTCGGTAGTCATCGGAGAAATTGCAGTTTCGAGTATCCAACGTCAATTTTGAATGATCTGGTTGGGTTGTTCAATTCGGTTGAGAATTGGGAGTTGCAAAGTTACCTTCAGGACATACTTTAGTGGGTAAGCCTCTTTTGCCAACGCCCAAGCCGTGAGCTGTGGGTTGTGAGCTGTGAGCCGTGAGCCGTGACGCGTAAGCGGTCGGGCTTTTTTGGGTCGAATTCAATCGCACCGCTGGCCCGAGGCCTTACGACCAACGGCTCACAAGCAGAAAACTGTCGCTCAATAATTCATCAACAAAGAAGCATCGTTTAAAAATCCATAAAAGAAAATCGTTGTTTAAATCCATAGCTAAAGACTGCCGTTTTAAGATGTACCAATCCACAACTATTTTCCGCTTCGACATTCGCTGAAAGATCACATGGCATACATCAAACAAGTCGCCGATGAAGAAGCCGTTGGTGCAACGCAAAAGCTTTTTGAGGCAGCGCGCAGACGCGCTGGAGGGGTAGCAAACATCATTCGTGTGATGAGCAATGATGGACGGATCGCCGCAGCATCCATGGGACTTTATGTCTCGATGATGAAAATGGAAAACAGCTTGAGTGGCGCGCAAAGAGAAATGATTGCGTCCGTCGTCAGCAACGCAAACGACTGCTATTACTGAACGCTTTCTCACGCAAACGATTTCGGTTCGGAATCGGGGAACCCGGCGATAGCTGAAGCGTTGGTTTTTGATTATCGCCAATGTGGTTTTGATGAAGCAGATGTCGCACTTTGCGAGTATTCGATCGAGTTAACGTTGCGGCCAGGCGATTCTTCAAGAGCCAATATTGAAAAGCTGCGAGCTCACGGATTTACCGATGAGCAGATTACGGTCGCGACACAAGTCATCTCTTATTTCAATTACATCAATCGAATTGCAGACGGACTCGGGGTTGATCCCGAAGATTGGATGACGGTACCACTGGAAAAGTGGTTAGCAGAAAAGCCAGCTTGGCGCGACGTTTTTTGACCCGATTTGATTTCTCACTTTAAAAGCAATTGCATATTAAATGGCGAGCGTAATACTCCCGCGCTGCTTATTGCGAGTGACTCGCGTTCACCGCGTTTGTTCGTTTTCGAATTCTTGTTATCAACCAGGTGAATAACGCGGCGACCAAAAACCAAGCCATGGCAATCAACACTAGTTGATAAGGGTTGTTCAGCTTGAAAAACATAAAGAACTTTCCATGTGAAGTCATCACTGCTGTCATCATCAAGGCGAGCTGAATCGCCATTCCCAAGACGACACCACAACCTCCCAGCAAAACAGTTGGGTAGTCTGATCGAAAGCCAACTTCGACACCCAAAAGAAGACCGAACCAAATCGGAATCAACGAAGCCCATCCACTAGAATACAGCCAGGCCCCGACGGCAAAGTACCCGGTGATCTTCATCAAGCCAGTCAGCTTGAACTGTGGTTTGTTGTTGGGATTCATTGAAGATGACTCACAATAGAAAAGCCGTTCATCAGTTTAGCAAATGCTAACCAATAAACGGCTTGTTTATCTAAATTCAACTTTGAATCGGGGTAAATCTGATTCGGGCGGCAAAAAATTCGCCCAAGGAATTCACCTAAGGCTGAGGTTCCGCGTCGCTTTCCTCTTCTTTTTTAACTTCTTCTTCTTCGTCGTGATTAGACAAATCGACTTCGTGACCCATTTCTGCCATCAGCTCAGTAATGGCAGCGTCCATTGCTGGTCCACGCTCGTTTTTGAAACGAATTTTGCCTTCACCGTCGATGATGTAAATCGTCGGCCATCCAGCTACATTCCATTTCTTTGAAATCGGACCGCTGGTTCCTTCAGGTCCATTCCAAAAACTTCGCCAAGTGATGTTTTTCTCTTTAACAATCCCGCGAATCTCTTCGAGGTCTTTGTCACTATTAACACCGATAATTGTAAAAGGCTTGTCTGCAAGCTTTTTGACGAGCGACCGCTCGTGTGGGTACATAGCCCGGCAAGGACCTCACCAATCACCCCAAAAATCGAGGACAACGACGTTTCCGCGGTAGTCGCTGAGTTTGAATTCGACCCCATCGAGGTCAGGCCCAACTATGTCGGGTGCAACCATGCCTATCTGGAGTTTGGTTGCTTCCATCAGTACTCCCGCCGCCATTGGGCCAATGTCCTCCGACTGATCACCATATTCAATCTTCGTATCGCCAAAATCTTCGG
>CAYMFZ010000082.1:13890-14151 GCA_964389585.1 uncultured Pirellulaceae bacterium
ATCCCAGCGCAAACTTCGCCGCTGCTTGAAGCGGACGACTTTCACTGTCCAAAAATCCACGCAGCAGTGATTCGCTTTCGTCGTCCTGCGAGTAACGCATAGTGACCACGATTTGCGCAATCTTTTCATTGTCCGCGTACTTGTCGAACAGTATTCTTCGAGCCTCGTCAGAATCGCCCTTGTAAACGTTGAGCGCGACCCAAACGAGTGCATCTACAGCAGCCTCAGAGTTTGGATGCTTCCGAGCAAGCTTCATGAAGC
>CAYMFZ010000083.1:0-344 GCA_964389585.1 uncultured Pirellulaceae bacterium
TCAATTTTACGCACAGCCACCCGCGCGAAAGCTTCAGTACTGTTCTAAGCTGACTTTTCGCAGAAGAATCTGCGCCCTTGCGTGGTCTCCTACGTCCAAAGTTGACCTCCGTTCCGACGGTCGAATTTCTGGACATTGAATCGTCTTGGTGCGATACTGGAAGCCTTCCAAATTGCTCACGCAGAGCCGCAAAGACGCAGAGTTCATTGTCTCGCTATGCGAACAATGCTAATCTTTCGAATGCGTAATCAATGTCCTCGCACCCTCCCGATTTGACTCAAATGATAAATTCGACTTTTGAATCGCTCGCGATTTTGGTTTTTGGATTGAGCTTTTTCCCACAG
>CAYMFZ010000083.1:354-14063 GCA_964389585.1 uncultured Pirellulaceae bacterium
GGCTGGTACTGCGGAAGAAGCAGCTCGCCCCAACATCGTTTTGATTTTTTGCGATGACCTTGGCTATGCCGATGTTGGATTCAATGCGAACCATTTCAAAGTCAAAACGGATGTCGTAACGCCGAATATCGACGAGCTTGCCAAACACGGCATGATCTTTACGCAGGCCTATGTGCCACACCCTTTTTGCGGTCCCAGTCGGATGGGGCTCTTGTCTGGTCGGATGCCGCATACTCTTGGCGGACAGAAAAATCTTCCTGATGTCGTCAAGAACCTTCGCGACTACAACCAAAAAGGGATTCCCGTAGGTGAAAAGCTGTTTAGTTCGGTACTACAAGATTCTGGCTACCGAACAAGCTGCGTTGGCAAATGGCACATTGGTTCAACCAAGCCATTCCATCCCAACCAACGTGGGTTCGATGAATTTTTTGGGTTCCTTGGCGGCGGACATATCTACTTCCCGTCCGTCACCGACGCCGTCAAAAACAAAGTTAACGACTACCAGTTTTTTCTCGAGAGAAACGGAGTCGATTACAAGTCTCCCAAAGGCGAATATTTGACTGACATGCTTTCTGAAGAGGCAACCAAATTCATTTCGAAAAGTGCATCCGGAGACGAACCGTTTTTTCTTTACCTTGCCTACAATGCACCGCATTCTCCACTGCAAGGCAAAACCGAAGACCTGCAAAAACTTTACCCCAATCACAAACCATCCAAACCAGAAAACGGTGTCGATTTTCGTGACTACGAAAAACGTCAAAACTACGTGGCGATGGTTTACGCGGTCGATCGTGGTGTGAAGCAGATCGTCAGCACGCTTAACGATCCCAACGGCGATGGAAAAGACGACGACTCGATCATGGACGACACGATGATCGTGTTTCTCAGCGACAATGGCGGCAAAATTGCTCAGGCCGGAAACAATGCGCCGCTTCAAGACGACAAAGGCTCAACTCATGAAGGCGGAATTCGCGTGCCGATGTTTGTGCATTGGCCAAAAGTGATTGCCGCCGATTCTGTTTTTGACCATCCCGTTTTGGCACTAGATTTCTACCCAACCTTTGCCGGCTTGGCAGGTGCGAAGATCCCCAAGGATAAGAAACTTGATGGGAAAGACATTTGGAGCGATATCTTGGCGGGTCGTAATCCACACGCCGGTGAAACGATGGTCTGGCTTCGCCATCACGGTGGCGGAAACGAAGTTGCAATTCGACGTGACCAACTAAAAGCCTATC
Source organism: uncultured Pirellulaceae bacterium (assembly GCA_964389585.1). Lineage (GTDB taxonomy): Bacteria > Planctomycetota > Planctomycetia > Pirellulales > Pirellulaceae > Mariniblastus. The sequence continues at coordinate 1,590 of CAYMFZ010000083.1, forward strand.
GAAAGAATGGCGGTGCCTGGAGAGTGTTCGATGTCACATCCGACGTCGGCGAAGCTGAGGACGTTGCGAAATCGAATCGCGATTTCCTCAAACAAAGAATCACTGAAGGAGCGGAGTGGAGCAAAACGCTCATCGACCCGCAATGGCATGATACGGAAGCCGGCCTTAATGCTTGGAATGAGAACAACATGCCAAAGTACGATGCAACGTTTAAGCAACGATGAGCTAGACCTGATAAGTAAGTGTCTCAGGCTTCCAGCCTGAGAACAGCAAAATCCGGCACAAGTTTTGGAACGAATCATTGGGTGAGCCTAGCCTAAAACCGAAATTTTATTCGGCAGTGAGTGAGCCGAAGCCACTAGCCTCGGGCCAGGACAACCAGCAAAACAAATCACTCGTTCAACTGGCCCGAGGCTAGCGCCTACGGCTCACAAGTTTCGGAAAAGCCATGTCGTGGACGGGCTCTGTTTCGAATTGGTTCTGTTTCGGATTGGTTCTGTTTCGGACAGGCTCAAATTCACTCACTATGACTTTCCTTTGACCTTGCTTCGGTTGGAAACCAAAATCCGATTGGCCGCGTTGAGAACGGCTTTGATTGACGCCTCTACACAGTCAGTTGAAACAGCGCGACCTCGATAGATTTGGCCATCGTGTTCGGCCTCTAACGTAATTTCGCCGGGTGCATCGTAGCCCAACGACGTGCTGCGAATGGCAAACTCTTTGCAAGTCATTTCAACGCCCGTGATTTTTTTGACGGCGAGAAACGCCGCGTCGACGGGGCCGGAACCTTCGGACTGTTGGACCGTTTGTTCTTCGTCACCTTTGCACAGTGTCAACTCGATCGTGGGCGATTGTTGATAATTCAAATCGACCTTGAACGAGACAAGTGACCATTCTTCTTCGGTGGTGCCCAAAATTTCGTGCTCAATCAAAGCCGAAATGTCGCCGTCAAAAATCTCTTTCTTGCGGTCCGCCAACTTTTTGAATTCTTCGAACACGCTTTGAAGCTGCTCGCCTGTCAGCGTAAAACCTAGTTGCTTCGCTCGATCCGCCAACGCAGCCCTACCACTGTGCTTTCCGAGCACCAAATCGGTATCGGCAAAACCGACATCTTCGGGACGCATGATTTCATAAGTCGTTCGCTCTTTCAGCATTCCGTCCTGATGAATTCCTGCTTCGTGGGCAAACGCATTGCGACCAACGACTGCTTTATTGCGTTGAACTTGAAGCCCCGTAATTGTGGAAACCAATCGGCTTGTTGGAACCAATCGCTTTGAATTGATCGTCGTTTCATAATTGTAAACATCACCGCGAGTCCGCATCGCCATGACGACTTCTTCAAGCGAACAGTTTCCGGCGCGCTCGCCAATGCCGTTGATCGTGCATTCGATTTGCCCCGCGCCATTCTGAACCGCAGCCAACGAGTTTGCGACTGCCAACCCCAAATCATTGTGGCAGTGAACGCTGATGACTGCTTTGTCGATGTTCGGCACACGATCGACAAGGTTCTTGATCACTCGTCCCATTTGTTCCGGCGTGGCGTAACCAACGGTGTCGGGGATATTAACGGTGGTTGCACCGGCATCGATGACCGCCTCGACGACGCGACAAAGAAAATCCGGTTCGGTTCTGGCAGCGTCCTCGGGTGAGAATTCGATGTTGTCACAATAGCCTTTGGCACGTTCGACGCCTGCAACTGCTCTCGACAAAATTTCCTCTGGCGTCATTTTCAACTTAAACTCGCGGTGGATCGCGCTGGTCGCAAGAAACACGTGGATGCGCGGGTCGGCCGATTGCTTCAATGCTTCCCAAGCTCGGTCAATGTCTTTGTCGTTTGATCGGGCCAAACCGCAAATCTCTGCGCCGCGAAAGTTGGTGGAGATTTCACGAACGGCTTCGAAGTCGCCAGGCGACGCGATTGGGAAACCGGCTTCGATCACATTGACACCTAAATCAATCAGCCCTTGAGCGATCTCCAATTTCTCTTGAAGATTCATACTCGCTCCTGGTGATTGCTCACCGTCGCGAAGAGTCGTGTCAAAAATTGTGATTTGTCGGTTTTTGCTCATGGCATGTTGACCAAATTTAGGGATCAATAGCTGCATATTAAAATGCAGTAAAGGCTTGTTTAATGCTGCATTATCCGACAACCGATGCCAAATGGAAAGGCTAGCTCAAACAACTACACCGTCCACAGTCTGGTTTCCTACGTTCAACCGATTCGTGATTTTCGACGTGTAGGCGCCGGAATCTTGCACTCGACATACACCTTTGCATACACCTTTGATTGAATGTTTCCTTCAAACCAAACGTAGTTTCTTTGATGGAATTTCAAAAATAGTCAAACCGGAAGTGAATTGCGGCATTTTCACTATAAGATCGGCGTTGAACTGACTGCCAAGAAAAACGATAATAAGATCTACCTGCGGATACTAACTAGGATGGTTAACCGATGTTTGCATTTCTAAAATTCCACCGACCGACAATTCAGAACGCGATTTGCGCGGTGTCTCTGATCGTCGTGTCATTCAATTCGAATTGTGTTGCACAAGAAAAGTTCAACCTTCGAATCTGGTCCGATAGTTCAGGAACGTTTTCTGTTGAAGCTGAATTGATTGGCTATTCAACGACGGAAATCGAGCTGAAGAAACTTAACGGCGTCGTGATCAAGGTTCCCGTCAATCGGCTCTCCACCTTCGATAACAAGTTTGTTCGAGACTTGATTAAAAAAAGGGAATTGGCGCGTAACCCAAAAGCCCAACGGCGAACTCCAACGGCTTCGCAGCAAATTAAGTCGTTGACTCCAGTCGAACCTATCACGACGAGAAAAAACACAATTCCGCGAACACCGAGCCAGCAACTTACTGACTCTCAACCGGCGATCACACAAACACGACCAAACCAAGACACAACTCCTGTTCGTGTTAAGTTTGGTGATTCACCTGTTTACGAAAATTCGCAACAACGCCCACCTGCCGTTTCAAACAACGATTTTGACAACATCAAAAGCTTTTCTTCTGGCAAAGCAGCATCAACGACAGGTGTTGAAAGTGACGATTTCAAACTTGCCGAATCGAATCTAGACACTGCACCCAAATCAGGATTGTTCGAAGCCTTGAATGGCCAAAGAGTTATTGAATCGTCGACAGAACTCGCCAATAAATCAGCTTTCAAAAACGCCGCTGCCGAATCTGAATGGAGCAACTTCAGTGACAATGCGAATCCGAAACCTGAGTCGTCAGGGTCGATTTTGGATTTACCCGAACCGAGACCGATGAAAACTGACGAGTCAACTACTGATGAATTCATTGACATTGGCAGCACTGCGAATTCGAATACTTCAGTGAGCCCGACCAATTTAACGCCAAACGTTTTACGTGAGTCGACGAGCTTTACGCCAGCGCAGTATTCTGAATTGGCCAGTCGGATTTCGAATCTTGATGATCGAACTATGGTTCAAGAGAGCTTGAATCTTTTGTCTGACAACTGGCCATCACAGCCAGAACAGCAACTTCTTGATGCCGTTCGTGACGCCTCAAAATCGCAAGACGCTAGGTCACGAAAACTGGCACTCGATTTAATGGCGGGCTTCGACGGTCAACAAAGTCTTCCATGGATTTTGGATTCGATTGATGACAAGAGCTTCAGCGTTCGCTGGGCGGCTTATGCTTGGCTGGAGAAACTTCAGGATGTTCGTTCGTTGGAGGCACTTTGCGCCAAAGTCAAAAAAGATGGAAACGAACAGGCTGCAAAAACGATCGCTTCATTCGGCTCCGTTGCTGAACCCAATGTAATGGAAATGCTGCAAAGTAAATCCTACATCGTCAGAAAGTCAGCCTGTAGTTTGCTGGCCAAGATTGGATCAGAAAGTAGCCTGATGAGGTTGAAAGACCTCGCTGCCAATGGCGAAAAAATCAGCGTCCGAATGCAGGCGAGCAATGCCATTGAGACAATCAACAAGCGGCTTAAACGCTGAAATCAAAGACGACAACAAGGCTCTTGATTCTTAAGTTCAGTCGAATTCGTAGCGACTCATTGACCAAATGCTTCTGTTTTTCGTAAACTTTGTTGCTTCAGGAAGCCTCGCTATCAACGTCTTGCGATAGAACGGCAATCGCATGATCTGAACATGCCCCCTTCGTCTAGTGGCCTAGGACGTCGGATTTTTTCGATCCGGAGACAGGGGTTCGACTCCCTTAGGGGGTACTTTTGAATTGGCAACGCTACTTTATCCCTCTGAAATCTGAATGGATACAATTAGGTGTTGTTTCAAACAGGAGCTAGTGTGTCCGAAGTCAATTCTCTTTATCAAAACTCAGTCGACGCAATGACTCCGCGTGAAAAAATTTCACGCTCAATTGGTCTTTTTAATTGGAGTCGTGAGTTTTTGGCGCGGCAAATTCGAAACGAAAATCCTAACGCAAGCTCCGCAAGAATCAAATTGCTTGTGGCGTTACATATGTATGGTGGAAACCCCCAAACACGGTCTTTGATCGAAGGGCTTCTCGCGAATGTTCCCGATTGAGTCGTTTAAAAACTCGCTTTTGAAATTCGTTGAAATTCTAACTCGTTTGGAAATTCCTTTCCATTTGAACAGCTTCGAAATTCAGTCATCAAAGCCCGATCGCCTTAGACTTAAGTTTTAAGAAGTTTGCAGCGAAAAAAGCGGCAACAGATTCTATAGCAGTTGTGAGCGAATGCAGAAAACCTGACTTAGCATTTAGGTCATTTCGCATTTCTTCTGCGACCGACATCGCTTCAATGAAAGCCAGTTTAATTTTTCAATTAAATCGGCCAGTTGTGCATCGACGATTTGCAGCACGAACATCTACTTTCCCCGCTTCAAAGTCGACTGAATCAAAGTAGAATATTTTCTGACCTGACGCGAGACAGCGTTGTGTTCAAATGCGTCTAACAAAACATTCATTCCAGGCATTCAACTATGGGCTTGAAAAGCATCTTCCTGAAGCGAATATCACTGCTAACGTTAATTACGATTGTGATAACCGCGACCAACCTCAATGCCCAAACGGCAGTTTACACTTTTGATGAATCGGTATCGGCGAAGCCTGCCGCAGCGCCAACCGAAGGCATGGCGGTCAACCTGGAACTTGGGGATCGCATCTGCCTGATCGGCAATGGACTTGGTGAGCGAATGCAACATCGCAACCATTGGGAGAGCTTGCTTTACCAAACCTACCCGGAAAAGGAACTTGTCGTTCGCAATCTTTGCTTTCCTGGAGACGAAGTTGACTTGCGGCTTCGCTCTTTGAATTTCGGATCGCCAGATGTTCACTTGGCTCACTCCGGAGCCAGCGTCATCTTGTTCTTCTTTGGTGGTAACGAGTCCTTTGCCGGCAAGGATGGATTGGCTGAGTTTGGCGAGAAACTTAATGACCTCGTCAAGGAAACGAAAACGAATCAATACAACGATTCTGGTATCGGCCCCAAAATCGTGCTTGTCTCTCCAATCGCATTCGAAAACACGGGCGACGTCAACTTGCCGACAGGTGAAACACAGAACGCCCATCTTGCGATGTATACCGAAAAAATGAAGTCGGTCGCTCAGGCCAACAACGTTGGATTCGCAGACGTTTATTCACCGACCAAAGAACTATTCAGCTCCAACGATCAACGCCTTACACTCGACGGTTTCCAACTCAACGACGAAGGCTACAAGGCGTTCGCGCCTGTTTTGAACAAGGCTTTGTTTGGCGACGTTCCGACCAAGACGGCAAGTGCTGATCTCAAATCCCAAATCGACGACAAGAACTTTCATTGGTGGCATCGTTACCGAGCCGTGAACGGATTTTCGATTTACGGAACGCGCGGGAAGGCTGGATCTGACGGAACTTACAACAACGAAGACGTGATGGAGCGTGAGCGGTCAATCCTCGATCAAATGACGGCCAATCGCGACGAGCGAATTTGGGCGCTCGCTCAAAACAAACCCGTCCCGGAAAAAATTGACGACAGTAACACACTTCCGTTTATCAATCCGAAAACGAATGTTGGTGGCGCTGACGATCCAAATCGCAAACGTGGAAAGCTTGGCTCGCTTGACTACAGTCCGGCAGAAGAACAAGCCAAGAAGTTTAAGCTTGCCGATGGTTTCGAGATCAACGTGTTTGCGACTGAAGAAGACTTCCCCGAACTCGCCAATCCTGTTTCCTTAAATTTCGACAGCCAAGGGCGAATGTGGGTTTCGACCATGCCTTCTTACCCTCACTGGAAACCAAAAACGAAGCTTGAAGATAAGCTTCTCATTCTAACCGATTCTGATTCAGACGGCCGCGCCGACAAGTGCAAGGTCTTCGCTGACGGACTTTACGTTCCGACCGGTTTTGAGCTTGGACACGGCGGAGCCTACGTCGCTCAGCAGCCCGACATTGTGTTTTTGAAAGACACCGATGGCGACGATGTTGCTGATGTTCGAACTCGTGAACTAACTGGATTGGGAACAGCCGATTCGCATCACGGCATCGCGGCTTTTGAATGGGGGCCGGGCGGAGCACTCTACTTTGGAGAGGGAACGTTTAAGTACTCACAAGTCGAAAGCCCCTATGGTTTGCATCGTTTGAACGAAGCCGGTTTTTGGCGATTCCATCCGCGAACACGCGAGACCAACGTCTTTGTCAACTACGCTTTTGCAAATCCTTGGGGTCACGTGTTTGACAAGTGGGGTCAAAGCTTCATCGCTGACGCGTCTGGTGGCCAGCATTATTGGTCGACTTTGATTTCTGGCAAAACAACTTTTCCTGCCAAACATCCGGGCGGCGGCCACTACAAGCGAACTTTGAAAATTGGAAAAGGTGTTAAGGTTCCAGACGCGCCAAAGCTGTTGAAGAAACGAATTCGTCCAACATCGGGATGTGAAATCGTTTCCAGTTCGCACTTTCCGGATAAAATGCAGGGCAACTACTTGTTCAATAACGTGATTAGCGAACGAGCCGTTTTACAACACACGATGTCAGAAAAGGGAAGCGGTTTTGATGTGCCTGAGATCGAACCTTTGTTGCAATGTGACGACGGAAACTTTCGTCCCGTCGACATTCAGTTTGGACCTGACGGAGCTTTGTATTTAGTCGATTGGCATAACGCGTTGATTGGCCACTTGCAACACAATTTGCGCGAGCCGAATCGTGATCACAGTCACGGACGGATTTGGCGAATTACTTACGAGGGGCGACCGCTTGTTAAGCCACCAAAAATTCATGGAGCCACGATTCCTGAATTGCTTGAATTGATGAAGCTTCCTGAAGACCGAACTCGCTACCGCGTTCGACGAGAATTGGCGGCGAGGGAAACCCATAAAGTTATTCCGGCAGTCAAGAATTGGTTGGATGGATTGGACTCAAAAGACTCGAATCACGAACTTCATTTGCTGGAGGGCCTTTGGTTGTACCAAACGCACAATGTCCTAAACGAAGATCTGATGAAGCGGATGCTCAAGTCAGAGAACCACCGAGCTCGCGCCGCGGCGACGCGTGTTTTGTCTTACTGGCATCCACGAATCGAAGGTTCGACTGAACTCTTGAATACCATGTTCTCAGATGACAGCGCGATGGTTCGAGCCGAGGCTGTTCGAGCTGCGAGCTTTTTCCCCGCCGATGATGTCGCCGAGGGAATCCTCGATGTCATGGGCATGGAAGTGGATACGCAGATGGAATACTTGATGGATGAAACTATGAAAGTCATCGATGGCGAGTAATTTCGCTATTCAAGTTAATTCGAAATTTGAAGCACCAGGCGTACAATAACGTTTGGTGCTTCTTGTTGATTTGCGGCAGTGCCGCGACGGCATCTCTTTCCCAAGCCAACCTTGAGAACGAGTGTTCTCGATTGACCGTCCCTGGAATTCACAGACAAACGTTTTTGGAAGAGCACAATGGAATTTTTTGGACTCGCAACGATCTCTCGTGTTGGACTTACTGCGTTTTCGTTCTTGCTGCTTTTTGCTGGATCTTTCGTACAAGGCCAAGACCATAATCACGGGGCGAAAGATGAAAAAGTCAAACCGCCAAGGATCTTTCTCGACAAGTCGCCAAGGATCGTGAAGTACCAACTTAAGCGTCTAGACAACACCCGATTGCTACTCGTAGAACGCAAGGATGACGACCAAAAGTACTTACTCGTTCACGAGGAAATACTGAAGCGTGATGGCATGGCGCGAGGCGATCGCGATTCTGCACTTCAGGCCATTGCAAAAATCAATTCGACCGATGGCGTCCATGAACTGTTGAAATTGATTCCTTCGTTCGACGAAAGCGATAAAGAGCAACAGCGTATCGCCAAACAATTGGCTGGCTTGTTACTTACTCAAGATATTGAGAACCTTAAGACTCACGTTAGCGATCTCGCAGCATCGACGGCGTCCGAAAACTCGTCTTTGCAACTGGCAGGATTTTCCGGATTACTAACTGTTGGAGAAACTGAAAAAGCGTTTGAATTGTCGAAGGGTAACAAATCTGCGGCAGCAATTCTCAAGTCAATTCCCTTGTTGCCGTCTCAGGATCTACGAAACTCACTTCACTCCAAAGTCATCGAGTCACTTGATTCGGCTCAGCCACCCGTCGTCCAACAAGCCGCGTTAGTCGCACTTAGCTCGATTGACGTGGATCGAGCTTTGGATTTCAAAACCGTTGGCCCATTGGTCTCAAACACGAAATTGCGACGGAGCGCCATCAACGTCTTGCTGAAGACGCCGCGCGAGCTTCGAGACAAGGCTGCCTCGACTGAGCTGCTTGGTTTTCTTGTCAATCATGCAGAGTCTACTCCCGCCGCTGATCGAACGTCGAACGAATTTATTCAAGCCATGCAGTTGGCCGACCAATTACTTGGCTTGGTCGAAAAAGACAAAAGTGATGCCTTTCGACAAAGATTGAGCGAAGTCACCGTTCGTGTGATCTTGATCCATACGATCGAAGAAGAAATGCGGTACGACGTGCCTTGGTTTGCCGTCGAGGCGGGTCGTGATATTCAATTGATTTTAAAAAACGAAGACTTGATGGCACACAATTTGGTTGTCACCATGCCGAACGCACTTCAAGAAATCGCCCTTCAAGCGGCGGCTGACGGGCCAAAGATCGGAGCCAGTGGAAAGCAATACGTACCCGACTCAGACAAAGTCCTGTTTGCCACGGACATGGTCCAAGCCGAAAAACAATCCCGTGTTACATTCACGGCACCAACGGAACCTGGCGAATATCCTTACGTCTGCACTTTCCCCGGCCATTGGATGCGAATGTACGGAGTCATGGTCGTCGTTGAAGATCTCGCAGAGTTTCAACGCAACCCTGTCGAGCCTAAAGATCCCGTTGGATCCAATCGGCCCATTGTGAAGGCTTGGACTGTTGATGATTTCAAAGGCAAGATCGAAACGGGACTTCGTGGTCGAACTCAAAAAATCGGCGAGAAAATTTTCAACGAAGCAACTTGCGCGCTATGCCATAAAGTTGGTGCCGAAGGGAAAGAAGTCGGGCCTGACCTATCAGATGCCTGGACGCGCTGGAAAGGTGACGCGGAGGGCGTGCTCCGAGAGATCATTGATCCGTCTCATAAGATCGAACCGAAATACATTATGCGAAAGATCATTACGATCGATGGCGATGTTGTCTCGGGAATCGTTCTCGCTGAGGACAAGAAAAGCATTTCGATTTTGCCCAACCCAGAGTCGCTTGAGCCAACTGTGATCGACCAGGACGACATTGAAGACATGGTGAAATCGTCCGTCAGTATCATGCCGAAGGGATTGATGGATCGGTTTACAGAAGACGAAATTTTCGAACTGTTGGCGTACTTGAAAACCATTTCGTCAAAGTAACCCTCACGCGAAACGTGTGAGCCGACAGGCAAACGCCGTGCACCCACAAACAAAACGTCGTGAGCCGTTGGCCGTAAGGCCTCGGGCAACACCACCGACCGTTGAAGTGGGATTGTTCAAACGCAACCGTGCTTGAGCGAGGTTGATTCAGCTACTGAATCGTGCGACCTTGCTGTTCTCATGGCAGCGCGCCCGGCCGCTTACGCGTCACGGCTCACGGCTCACGGCTCACGGCTTACGGCTTACGGCTTACGGCTTACGGCTTACAATATTCGAACAAGACGTTCTCGACGGCTTTCGCGTCGAGAACCTGAAAATGTTTTGTCGCGACCGCTAATTGTTTTGGGCTGGGTTAACTTTCTTGTAGGCATCGATGACTGCGTGCTCACCGGGTTTGCCCTTGGTCGAGTTGCCGTGCTCCATGCCAATGACAAACTCGCGGTTATCCGCTTTCGACTTGTCGTAAATATGCTGAAACACTTTGCCGTAATGAATTTCACCTGTCCCAGGTTCTTTGCGTCCCGGATTGTCTCCGGCTTGGAAATAAGCGATTTCGCTCCAACACATATCAATGTTTGGAATCAAATTGCCTTCGGTAATTTGCTGATGGTAGATGTCGAATAGGATTTTACATGACGGGCTATTAACCGCTCGGCAAATTGCGAATGCTTGATCCGAGTCGCGTAGGAAAGCCCCGCCATGGTTGGTGCGCCAATTCAGCGGCTCCAGAACCATTGTCAGATCATACGGTTCCAAGATCTCGCAACAACGTCGCAACAAATCAATCACGTTGGCCAACTGATAACCGTCAGCCAATCGTCCGCCACCGTACTTATTCCATTTTGAATCCTCTTTCGGAAATTGTTGGTCGATAGAACCTGGAACAACCGTAAACCATTTTGCGTTGCAGCGTTTGGCAATATCAACACTGGTCTTGATCTTTTCCAACACGTCTTTGATCGCGGCATCATCTTTCACGGCAAAAGTTGGCTGATCGAAACTTCCATAGCCAACAAATACTCCCATTTTCATTTCGAGATCCGCGAGTGTTTTCCCGACGGCTTCTTGCTTTTCGACCGACTCTTTGCCCAGCCCATTCATCTCCCAAGCAGTGAAACCTTGGTCGTGAGCGAATTTGATTTGTTCGATCACGTCCTTGCCAGCGGACGCTCTAAACATTCCAGGATGAGGTGCAAAATGAAGATTGAAATCGCCTCTGCTTTCTTTCGCAAAAACAGGGCCGGTAGTCGCAAGAGCGCCGGCCGCGACTCCCGCCAATGCCGTAGCGCCAATAAATTTGCGCCGATTGATTCCATTCTCAGACTGATTGCGTTTACTATTCATTGGAACCCATGTTGTAATTCTTGTGTTTTGTTCGAAACCTTGAAAGATTGTAACATGGTCCCCGCGAGGCCTCACGGCAAGTGTCCTGCACAAAGTGCACTACCAACGTGAAACACGCTTAACAGCAATTTCTCAACCATAACTTTCAGGTTCAATCTTGTTCAAGACATTCCTCTCCGTTTGCTTGCTATTCGTTTCACTTACTTCAAGTTCAATCGGGCAAGAGCAAATTCTCAAATACCGACCGGCCCCTGTGGACAATCCACTTAAGGGTCTTGTGCCCTACTGGGGGCAACAAGATGCTTTTCCATGCAGCATGGAGTTTTGGTATTTCCCAATCAACGAGTTGATGACGGGACCGAATGAATTTAATTGGGACTCGGTTGAAGCAAAACTTGACGACATCACGGCCCGTGGAAATCAGATCGTCATGCGCACTTTTCTCGAGTACCCGGGCAAAGAAAGCGCGATGCCCGAATTCTTGGCAGAGCAGGGCGTCAAAATCATCAAGTACAAAAACGATGACGGACTTAACCAGACTCCCGATTATCACGATCCTAAGTTGATCAAAGCCATGGAAGACTTCGTCGCTGCGTTTGGCAAAAAATACGATGGCGATCCGCGAATCGCATTCATAACCATGGGCGTACTTGGTCACTGGGGAGAATGGCACACCTACCCTAAAAGCGAATTATTTGCAACGAAAGAAGAGCAAACCAAAATTCAAGACGCGTTCGCGCGTTCATTTAAGAAAACAAAAGTCCTCATGCGTTATCCCGCTGGTAAAAACGCATGGGCGCATGCTGCCAATGACGAACACCCTGTTGGCTATCACGATGACTCATTCGCGTGGGCGACTTTGGATACTGGCAAGAAGGAAGACGATTGGTTTTTCGAGCCAGCGATGAAAGCTGCAGGAGAAAAAGCTCTTAACAAGTGGAAAACTCAGCCGATTGGAGGCGAGATTCGACCAGAGATTTGGGGATGCGTTTTTGATAACCCAAGCTGCGCTCCAAAAGGTCAGGATTTCGAAACCAGCGTTGAACGATTGCATGTGAGCTGGCTAATGGACAGCGGCATGTTCTCGCTTGCTGATCCAGCTCCAACTAAGCAACGAATCGACAACGCTAAGCGTCAAGTTTCGAAAATGGGATACGAACTGTACGTCTCAAGTTCGAAACTGAGCTTCGACGGCGACAAATGCACGATCGAAGTCGTCGTAGAAAACAAAGGCGTCGCGCCGTTTTATTACGACTGGCCGATCAAAATCGTAACTCTGTCGGACAACGACAGGTCTAATTTTACTT
>CAYMFZ010000084.1:0-1777 GCA_964389585.1 uncultured Pirellulaceae bacterium
CTGGCGAATCCCACTACGATGATCGTACGATTTTAGGTTTTGAAATGTCCTCTAGTACTTTTTTACGATTGTCCGTAGCAGACGAGGCTACGAGTTCCAGTATTTTCTTGCAATTCAGGACTTGTAATCTCGTCCACTACCCTAAGTTCATATTGCAACAAAGCACTAGCCTCGGAAAAGCGAATTCTATTGGCTTACTGTGCCGGTCATTCAGGTATAAGGATAGTGTTTTGTCAAAGACAATATTTAGGTTCATTCGCAATAACACCCGGCACAGCCGCAGTGCGTTAGCACACGGTTATTCGCGGTGCGTTGGAACCCAGTTTATTCGCAGTGCGTTGGCACCCGGCACAGCCGCAGTGCGTTAGCACACGGTTCATTCGCGGTGCGTTGGAACCCAGTTCAGCCGCTTAAAACCGGACGCTAACGCGTGGCGGCAGGTTTTAAACTCCCTAAACTTTAGGGCTGACAAACCTAGCTACCAGTTAATTTTTAGCCACGACAGTGGCGATAGCAGGTAGCCCACGGTGTTAGCCGTGGGTTCGAAGACCGATGAAACAACCAAGCCCCGTTAGGGGCGGCAGCAAGTGGGGCGGCAGCAAGTGGGGCGGCAGCAAGAGCCGTTCGTGTCGGCCTACTCAGACATCTCATCCTGTTTGCATTTCGCGTTTTCCGTTAGTCACTGAAACATCCTCAACATAAGAAACAATTGTGCCCACTCTCCCAACTCCCAAGACCATCCTCGAACAGTCTTTCGAATTGTTTGTTGGCGCGATCCACAAACCCAAGGAATGGGGCATCAAAGTCGTTGACGTTGGCGAAGCAAAGGTGCTGGATTTTGCGATTGGCCGAGAGGGGACTTCCGAAGCAGGAATCCTGCTTAGTCAAATTTGCTTGGGCGGATTGGGTGAAGTCACGATTGAAGAATCTGAAACTGATCTCGGACTTAAGAATTTGAGAGTTCAACTAGCACGTCCGCTACTTCCGTGCATGGGTTCTCAATACGCTGGCTGGCCCATTTCACACGGACACTTTTTTGCTATGGGAAGTGGCCCAATGCGGATGCTTCGAGGAAAAGAAAAAGTCCTTTCGGAATATGGGCTATCGGGTAACGATGATCACGCTGTTGGCATACTGGAATCAAACGAACTACCGACTGAAGAAGCCATTGCACTCGTCGCCGAGGAATGCGGCGTTAAACCGCGAGACGTTTGTCTATGTGTTGCGCGAACTGCCAGCTATCCAGGTTCGATCCAAGTGGTTGCGCGAAGCGTTGAGACCGCATTGCACAAACTGCACGAGTTGGATTTTGACTTGAAGACCATTATCGACTCAACCGGCACTGCACCGATTCCGCCGATCGCCAATGACGACATGACGGCACTTGGGTGGACTAACGATTCAATGCTGTACGGGGCCAAAGTTGAACTGACTGTGGACACAACCGACCACGCGATCGAAACTATTGCCGATGAAATCCCAAGTTGCAGTTCATCCGAATTCGGCACGCCGTTTCTGGAGATCTTCAACAAGTACGACAAAGACTTTTACAAGATCGACAAAATGTTATTCAGCCCCGCCGAAGTAATCATCACCAACTCTGCCACGGGGCGTGTGTTTCATTTGGGAAAGGTCCGCAACGACATTCTTAAAGAATCTTTTGGGATTTGAGCCACCGAACGGAGTTCAATGTAGAACAGTTGTCCTCAACTGTTCCGCGAATACTCATAATGTAGAACAGTTATCCTCAACTGTTCCGCGAATACTCATGAACAGT
>CAYMFZ010000084.1:1787-7559 GCA_964389585.1 uncultured Pirellulaceae bacterium
CAACTGTTCTACAATCGATACCTCTTTCCACTGCCATGCGAATCGTCATTCTTTCTTCCCAAACAGCTTGGCATTCCCTTGACCTCAAGCGAGCGTCGGGAAATCGTCACGAAGTCGAGTTATTCCCCTTCGACAAACTTGCGGCGAGTATCGACGAAGATCGAAATTTTAACATCACTGCCGATTGCGTTCTCGTTAGAACGATGCCAGCGGGGTCGCTTCAACAAATCGTTTTTCGAATGGATGCCCTCGCGCAACTAGCCGCGAAAGGCACGCTTGTCTTGAACTCCCCCAAGTCGATCGAAATGGCGGTCGACAAATACCTTTCGCTCGCAAAACTTGCTGAAGCAAAAATCCAAGTCCCAAGAACCTGCGTAAGCCAGGATCTCGACACGGCGCTTTCGCACTTTAGGTTGCTTGGATCGAATTCCGTCGTCAAACCAATCTTTGGGAGCATGGGATTTGGCATCAAGCGAGTCGAATCAATGGAGCAAGCCCGAACGATCTTCGAAAACTTGATTGACGAAGGAAACGTGATTTACCAACAAGAATTTGTTGAGCATGATGGTTTTGATATTCGGCTACTGGTGATTGGTGACCACGTTATTGGCATGAAACGAACCAACCCTGACAGTTGGATAACGAACATCGCCCAAGGGGGAATCGGACAGCGCTACCAACCGACCGATCAGGAGTGTGAACTTGCGATCAAGTCGGCACGAACGGTCGGCGCTCATTTCGCTGGGGTCGATTTGGTATACGATTTACCAACCAATCGCCAATTGGTTTTAGAAGTGAACGCCGTTCCAGGTTGGCGAGCGATCTCTCAGGTCGTAGACTTGGATATCGCAGAGATGATAGTTACGGAAATCGAAAAATTGATACTTTGAAATTCACGTAAATAGCAGGTAATAAAATGAAGACTTCGTCGCCGCGGCTTTTTACTCACCTTGCAATCGCGATTGTTCTTTTAGAGGGTATTTCAAAACCTGTAGTGGACTTCGCCAGAAGTCCCAGCTCGCTTTCAAAACAAAGGGAATTCTGGCGAATCCCACTACGATGATCGCACGATTTTAGGTTTTGAAATGTCCTCTAGTCTCGAATACATGGTTCTGCGTTTCAGCATCGGGCCAAGACTATAAGAACTCAGTCGCTAGTACGGATTTTGATTTCATTATCGAGTCAGACCCTTCGACATTTGAATCATTGGCCTACGTAGGCAAACTTGACAGTGAAATGCCTGATAAGCGTCAGGGGCATGACCAGCTGATTCATCCGGCGTTTGTTTTCGTTGCAGAATTTTCAGATGGTTGTGCAGTTCAACTCGCAATTGATCAAGCTTTCGAATCTGAAGAAACCGCCACTGCCGAGGCCAAACGCTACGTCCAACCTCTTGGTAAACTTCCAACTTCATTGCGATCCGGCGTGAAGCGAGGGGTCATCCATAAAGGTGGGCGAGACACGACAGCGTTCAGCGACGTTGGATTGATGGTTCTTTACTCAGACAATGCAACCAAACGGATTTCCAATCACGATTTAGAAGAGACCGTTTTCCACGAATCGGTTCATGCTTCCTGGGACAAAAAGCATGCGAAATCGGAAGGGTGGAAAAGGGCACAAGCCCAAGACGGAAAATTCGTGACGCTTTACGGAAAACGAAAGCCCGATCTCGAGGACCTGGCCGAGTCTGCATTGTTTGCTTACACCTTAATTCATCACCCTGAACGCATTCCCGCTGACGAAGCCAAAAAAATAAAATCAGCCATCCCAGCGAGGATTCGGTTTGTCGAAGAACTTCTACCCGTAGACAAACCGATTTTCTATGCCGTTGAAAAACGCGACATCGAAAGTGCCGATGCCAAACTGAAAAAACCTGATCAAAAGAATGCGCTAAATGCAACATCCGATTCTGAGTGCAAGGTTGACATTTCATCGCCTGGGCAACTCGGCGATATCATTTCAAACGCGCTGCTTCAAGAATTGAACAAGGACGAGGCTGCAGTTCGCAAGTTCTTAGATTCAGCCCAAACAAAAGCTACAACCGCTGAAGAACTTTTTCAAATGACGTTGGTGGAATTCACTATCAACGAGCAAGAATTGAAATCAATGATCACCAAGTACTTACATTGCAATTGCGAACACGACTCGGACTCCAAATCGGATGAAGATGCAAAGCAGGTCATCGCCGCTTGGAAGGCAACAACAGATAAGGACTAAGCATTGGACAAGTTAAGCTCTCAAATCAAAAAACGTGAACCAACGTCACAAACCTCCTGGGAGCGCGACGAACAATTGGCTTAGGTCGTTTAGTCGAAGTACTAATCCTGCTTGAATCCGTCGGTTCGCAATTCGAAGGCCAACTGCTCACCAGTTGAAAGCCCAACACCAAACCGACGTGGACTCTTTGAAACATTGTCGATCCAAACGGTTACGCATTCATTAAGCTGTTTTGCGTCAACCACAGTCTTGTCTCGCGTGTCTACCAAGACCAACAGCTCCGATGTCACATCAGATCCTTTCTCGGATATCGTGAAGAATTTCAACCCTTCAAAATCTTCTGACAGCACGACGCGTGTAACTAAAACTTGGCTTGGCCGCAGTTTCTTGAAGTATTCAGAAATCTCTAGGTTGTTGATTCCGTAGGCAAGAATCGAAGCGCAAACGTCGGCATCTTTGACTTGAGTTGTGATTGCCTCCATCTTCCGATCGCTGACCATGGCTTGAAAGGGAAGATCAATTTCCGCTTGAGTTTGACTTGATGCCTGATTGCTGGCGCGAAAAAGCAAGTATCCCAAAACCGCAATTGTCAGTCCCAACAAGAAGTAAATAAATGTATGTTTCATGTTCCGCCCTTGAAGATTCCTCACTTAATCCGATCCGCCGATCCGCCGATCCCAAATCCAAGAGACAAATCGACAGTGAGCCGAAGGCGCCAGCCTCGGGCTTGGACAACCAGCAAACAAACCACTCGCTAGACTACCCGATGCCATCAACGGCTCAACGATTTTGGATTGGCTTTTATTGTTTGCCGCAGCTTAATCGATAAAGACATGCCGAATGAGCATCGTGATTCCAAAAACCGATCATTTAACGAAACAAGGCGAGTGTCCAAAAACACTCGCCCTGTTTGCTTTTCATCGTTTACTTATGAACAACGTTTACTCATAAAGATCGTTTGATTGTTCTGTATAAAGACCAGGCTCGTCGATGCCGTCTCCATCCCAGTCACCCACAACAGGTTTGTCTAACGCGCCACCCATTTGGAACGTCTTGTCAGTGGCATCAAGCTCACGGTTTCCGTCAGAATCAATCATCCACGAACCGCTTCGGTAGACAGCGATCTCTTCCACGCCGTCACCATCAAAGTCACCAACCACAGGAACATCACCTGCACGACCAAACGTGGCGGTTGCGTCTTCGTGATCGAACCGTCCATCACCGTTGACGTCCAACTGCCAGACACCATCGACGAATGTACCAATCGAACGAATGCCGTTTCCATTCCAATCACCGGTCACAGGAATCTCTTCGCCTGTTCCAACACCAAAGACGTGATCAACCACGTCAGCACGTTGCTTGCCGTAGCTGGTAAGCTTCATGACGCGAGCGCCATTGGTCGCTTCGTTATCAGTCGGTGGAACGTTCTTGGGTTGTGTGTACGGACTGTTGTCAGGGTTTGGCAATCCTGGATCACGCTCAATCGCTTCACGATCGCGTTCCCAAATCGGACCATAGATTCCGATATCGTCTTTTCCATCACCATCCCAGTCACCAACAACCGGTCGATCATCAGCATCACCAAGTCGCGCCAACAGATCTGCGTCATCCCATTGGCCGTTGCGGTTGATGTCAATCAGCCAATAGCCTTCTTTGAAGACGGCAACCTCATCGGTTCCATCTCCATCAAAGTCACCTGCCAACGGAATTCCGCCCAGCATTCCAAATCGAAGCTGATCAGAAGTCCGGCTGATTTCCAAATCAGACTCACGCGTTTCAGTGAAAGTCCAAACCGCGTCGTCCATATCGTATCGATTCCAATCGTTACTCGCGATATATCCTGCCTGTTGCCAGACTGAATCACCACCAGCTCCATCGCCCATACCACGTGGCAAACCAGCGTTCACAACGCTTAAGTGCCAAGTGTAAGGCGCCGCTGGTTCAGCGGATGTTTGGAATGATGCACCGCGAGACGTTCCGATGAATTGAGTGAACGCAGAAGGCTGCGATCCGCCAAGCCCCGGGTAGCCTGTGATTCCAACACCCGGTGGTCGTGGGTTGCCCGGTGGTTGTGGAGTTGGCGGTTGCGGCGGTGGTGGCGGTGTAACCGGCTCACTCGTCGCTCTTACTTCGCTGAAGTTGTTCTGCTCAGAGATTCCACCAGCGTTCACTCGAATGTTGACAACTGAGTCCATGATCTGCTCGCCAGAAAACTGGAAGAGCAATGACTGTGGCGCCGTTTGAGCTTCGGCAGACGAGTTGTAAGAGAATCCCGTCGTTGTTCCCGGAGTATCGTTCGAGTCGAAGTAGCCATCAGGCTGAGTTTCCAAAACGATATAGTTACCGGCTTGAAGACCCATAAACCAGTACTCGCCATTGGCCATGGTATCAACCCAAACCGGAGCGTCCGGATCGGATGTTCCCATGTGAGTGTAATGCTCGGCCTGAACTTCACCCAACGTAACCGGCCGAGGATCAATCTCACCCTTGGTTGGATCAATGTAGTAATACAACTGCATCCGAACGCCAGCCAAAGGCGTATCAACGCCTTCTTGATAGACGCCATCGACTAGGTCGCGATAATTCTCTGGCAAGACACCATCGGAAGTCGGAATGGCAGGTCCGTCTTCCCAAACGCGACCATGAATCTCGGCGGCTTCAACTTCGCAGAAGTCATAGTTAGTTAGCTTCTGCCCGGACGTCACATCGATATTCTCGATCAAGTTATCAAGCACATCGCCGCCACCGGATCCAGCAACCTGACCTCCGTTGAAGAAGCCATCTGGCTGAGCCTGGCGAATCGCGTAGGTACCCGGCAGGATACCTTCAAAACTATAGTTGCCCGCGTCGTCAGTTTGTGTCGTCGCCAAAACGTTGCCGTTGGCGTCAATCAATTCCAAAGTAACGCCAGCCAGAACTCGATCACCGTCACCTGGTTCGTAAACACAATCACCATTACTGTCGACATGAACACGACCACTGATTTCGGCAAGTTGAATCTCACCAAAGTTATACTCTTCGCCAACATCACCACCGTTGAGCGTGATGTTGCAGACTTCATCGTTTACCGAACCGTCGCCACGCGTTTGACCATCAACATTGCCAACTGAATCTTGGCCGTCAATGAAACCATCCGGTTGAAATTGCTTAACACAATAGGTTCCAGGAATGATGTCGGTGAAACAGTAGTCACCATTGGCATCCGTGAAAGTTTCCATCACGACATTGCCGTTCTCATCAGTGAGAACCATGCGTGTGCCTTCAATTCCTTCTTCGCCAGCGTCTTGAACGCCGTTGTTGTTACGATCGAAGTAGACTGTTCCGCACAACTCGGCTGGAATGTGTTCGCAGAAGTCATAATTGACCGCCGCCTCACCAGAACCAATCGTGATGCCGCTTAGCAAATCATCACCAGCGGTTCCACGCGTTTCACCATTAACGGTTCCAAGCGTCTCCGCTCCATCAAGGAAACCATCTGGCGTGATTTCACGAACCGAATACGTTCCTGGATCAAGATTGTCGAACGAATAATCGCCGTTCTCATCCGTCAACGTT
>CAYMFZ010000084.1:7569-14056 GCA_964389585.1 uncultured Pirellulaceae bacterium
GCTCAACACCCTCAAGCGGCTGATCACCGTCCGCCGGGTTGAAGACACAATCGCCATTGTTGTCAGCGTGAACCGTACCAGAAATCGAAGACGGCTTAAGCTCACCAAAATCGTAGTTCGTACCTGAGTCACCGGCGTCTAGCTTGACACAGAATTCATCGTTGTTGATGTAGTCACCAGCGGTCACGCCGTTGACTTCACCAATCGAATCTTTACCGTCGATAAAGCTAGTCGGCTGAGTTTGCCGAACAACGTATTCGCCTGGATAAAGATCTTCGAAGCAATAATCGCCATTGGCATCGGTCGTTGTTTCAGCGATCTTGTTGCCGGTCTTGTCGAACAACTCAATCACGACTCCACCGATGCGATCTTCAGAAGCGTCGATCACGCCATCGTTGTTTGAGTCATGCCAAACCGTACCTTTCAGCTCTGCTGGAAGGACTTCACCGAAGTCATAATTCGTTCCCGAATCGCCTGACTCCAGCTTCACGCAAAACTCATCGTTGTTGATGTAGTCGCCTTCAGTCACTCCGTTGACTTGGCCAAGATTATCAATGCCGTCAAGGTAACCTGATGGCTGGCTTTGACGAACGAGATACTCACCTGGAGCAAGATCTTCGAAGCAGTAATCACCATTCTCGTCGGTCGTTGTCTCAGCGATCTTGTTGCCGGCTTTATCAAAAAGCTCAATCACAACGCCTTCAAGACGTTCTTCCGATCCGTCGATCACGCCATCATTGTTGGCGTCATGCCAAACGGTACCCTTGAGTTGGGCTGGTTGAATTTCGCCAAAGTTATACTCGACGCCGTGGTCGTCAGCACAAAGTTCAATCTGCGTGAACATGTCGTTGGCTTGTGAACCCACGTTCACGCCAGCGATGTTCCCTAAAGAATCTTTACCATCCATGTAGGCGGCAAGCGGATCGACTTCGCCTGGATACTCGTTGATCTCGACGATCTGGTAGATGCCTGGTGGAAGTGAATCAATTTCGTAGTGTCCGTTCGCATCGGTTCGAACGTACATTGGTTCCGTGTTCGCGAACGGATCATCAGTAACGCCGGCTTTTGCGCCAACGCGTGTCACTTCGATCAAAACGTTGGCGATTCCCTGCTCGTTGGGATCAAACACGCCATCGTTGTTTTCGTCGTGCCAAACATTACCTTGCAATGAGGCTGGCTTAACTTCTTTGAAGTCGTAGTCCGTTGCTGCGGATCCACCGTCAGGAATATTGATGTCAGCAATTACGTTTTCGCTGACCTCGCCACCGTGAGAGCCGGCACTTTCACCAACGTTGAGGTAGCCATCAGGCTGGACTTCGACCAAGCGGAATGTTCCAGGCTTGATGTCGAGTTCTTCACCAAATTTGTAATGTCCATTTGCGTCGGTTGTCGTCTCCGCGACATCAACGTACTCGCCGCTGTCATTGAGGCGTTGCAGTTTGACTGTTACGCCTTCAATGCCGTCTTCGTCAGCATCGTGAACACAATCAAGGTCTTCGTCGTGGTAGATGTTGCCTTCAATTGTGACAGGTTTTTCAACCAAGTTGTAAACGTCAATCGCACCTGTGGTTCGGTTGGCGTTGCCTTCTTCGTTGTCCAGCGTCAAATTCAAGTCGCCATTGGACAATCGCTCACCTTCGGCGAATAGCTCGTTGTACTCATCGAAGAACATGCCTTCGTTTTGCGTCTGAGCAAATCCATCTTGAAGCGTAACGTCAACTGCGACGTCTCTTCCTTCGAAAGTGTAGTTCTCGTCGACGAACTGGGCATTGAAGAAAGTTCCTTCGTGCTCGACGCCTGAAGCGATTTTGTCGACGCGAAAGCCTTCTTGCTCATCAACATCGATCGTGAACGCGAACACGTCACCGGCTTCGAAATTGTCAATTTCAACCGTGATACTCAGCCCATCATCGGCGATCGAAACGCCACGAATGTCACTGGCTGAGACGCCGCTGCTGTTGGCTGCATCAAAGATGAATGGGTGCGACTGGCCTGTGCCGGGCGAGTTCTCGTCGACATCAAAGAACATGTCGCCGTCAGAGATGTCACCACTCAAGTCTTGATCGCCATTGATCGTGAACTGAGTCATCTGAGTCGTTTCAGCGCCACCTTCGAAGGTGACTTCGAAATGGTCAGGCGTTGTGTCCTGTCCAGAGTCGCCTTCGAGATAGGTCACTCCAGCAACCACTGGATCGACCGAAAGAACTCGGCGTTGCTCCATGACTTCGAAATAGCATCGTCGAAGCAATGCTTGTTTTTCTTTTTGATTGACTTCGGATTCCGTCTTGGTACCGAGAACACGATTCGTGATTTTTTTAAGAAGACCCAACTCTCTTACCTCCGTGTAAAAGCGCTAATTTTGAACAGCAACCAAACTGGAATCGGCTACTTAAAACTCCGATTCCAACCGTCCCGATTCTGCGTATGTCGCTGCTCTGGAACGGAAGTGTTTTGCTCGGTACTCCACAAACGAACGTGAGTATCGTAGCTACCCGAAACCAATCGTGATTTCGAATAATCGAGGCAAGAAACAGTACCCGTGTGGCCATTGAGTGTTCCAATTTCCTGGAGCGTACTCAAGTTCCAAACGTGAATTCGATTGTCGCTGCCACCCGTCGCAACCAAACCGTCGTGCATCAATGCAGTCGAGTAAAGCTTCGAAGCGTGTCGTGGAAGCTGACGCATGTCGTTTGTGTTGGTTGGATCAGTGATTTTGACCAACTGATCATCACCCGCACTCAAGATCCGATTGTCCGCTGTAAACTCAAGCGAACGGATTCGTTGGCGGTGAGCCTTGTACTGGGTAAGCTTACGATTGGCCTGCATGTCCCAAACGCGAACATTTCCGCATCGACCACCCGCCGCGAGCAAGCGATCATCGCTTGAAAACGCAACCGCGTGATTGTCTGGACAAGGAAGTTCCATCTGGTCAATCTGTTTGCCAGTGCTGACTTCGAAAACTCGGAGTCTTGATTCGAATCCTACTGAGACGATTTTTGAGCCGTCGTTGGAGAAAGCAACATGGAAAATCGCTTCTGGATTTCGTTTTGAAATCGAAGGCATGGTCCAATCGTTAACGTTCCAAATCAACAGCTTGCGATCGTTGCCTGCCGTGGCAAGCGTTTGACCATCAGGCGAAAACCTGGCTGTTCGAATCCAATCCGAATGTTGTTTCAGGTGTTCGGTGTAACGCTCTTCTTGAGTGTCGTAGATGCAGACGTAATGATCGTCGCCAACAATCGCCATCGAGTTGCCGTTTGGCTGAACGCTGACCGCGGTAACAACAGGGCAACGAAGCGCGCTGCCGTGCGGAACGGTCTCAATGATCTTGGATCGCCAGTTTAGATTGGGAGTCAAAACAGGACGGGTTGCCCCTGCAGCAATCTGCGTAAATGAGAAAGCTGATGCGCTTAGGGCGGCAACGGATCCCAAAAATTGTCGTCGTTGGATCATAAAGGTTCTCCTGGGTTCAAGTCGAAACCGACGATTCAGCAAGGCTGAAGTGGCCTTAAGTCGACTTAGATTTCATCTCAATCTGTATCGGACCCGCTACGCCAACGCGCCAATCAAACTGACGTGCATTATCAAACTGATTTGCCAGCATTTTGAAACTTCGAAAAAAACAGTCTCAATTCGCTAACCATCAAGAGTTGCCTCAATGACTGCGTCAACGCAATCAGCAAGCTTAAGATTGCCTTGCTTCACTGGATTTCGCTTCTGGCGCAATCGGTAAAGTTTGCCAATTGAAATTTTGGTTTTGGTTTTTCAACAAATGCGAGGATCGCTTTGACCACGCCGTGACGAACGACCTGCCGCTTGTGAATTCGCCGTCCTGCTCACAGCAGATTGCCTTGAAACGACTTTTCTCACGATATTTCCGTCGAAAAAGGCCGGTTGCTACCACTTCCCAATTGTTAGATAATTCAACGGTAATGACTCACGCGGCCTGCTCTCAAAAAAGCAGGTCGTAATTTTTTTGATAGACCAAGATTGGCGAATTGCCACGAGACAGGAGATATCAAAGTGGAACGCGTCCCAATGACCCAAGATGCCTACAATCGTTTGAAGGCTGAAGTCAACGAAATGGAAAACGTGCAAATGCCAGCGATCGCCGAAAAGATTGCCGAGGCTCGCGCGGAAGGTGACTTGAAAGAGAACGCGGAATATCACGCTCAACGCGAAAACCAATCTCATCTCCATCGCAAGATTCAAGAACGAAAATCTCGTTTGTCTCGAGCCCAAATCGTTGATACTAGCTTGGTCCCCAAAGACGAGGTCGCGTTTGGTGCCCAAGTCAAAGTTCTTGATGTTGATATTGATGACGAAGAAATCATCACGCTTGTTGGTGACGGCGATGAGGACTACGACGCGGGTAAGTACTTAATCACGAGCCCAATCGGCCGTGGATTGCTTGGCAAGAAAGTTGGCGAAATCGCTGACATCGACGTTCCCAAAGGGACTTTGAAATTCAAAATCCTTGAGATCAGCTACGAATAAATTCAATCTTCTGATAGCTGTTTTGATCTACGAACCACTTTGAATCTCTTAGATCCCATCCAAGTTTGTGAACTGTTGGCGGGAGTGCTTCGTTAAAGTCGAATTAACGGGTGCCATGTCGAACTAACGGGTTCCATGTCGAACTAACGGGTTCCATGTCTAATTAACCGGTTCCATGTCTAATTAACGGGTTCCATGTCTAATTAATGGGTGCCATGTCAAATAACGGGTGCCATGTTTACGCTTGCGTAAGCATGCTCACGGCAAACGTGATCATGTCACCCAGGTATAACGGTCAAATCCAGTCTGATGAACCAATCGGCTCCTCGGCCAATTCAACGAGTGGCTTGTTTCGCTTGCTATCCCGGCCCGAGGCTACGGCCTTTGGCTCACTTTTGAGAGTATCTTTAGTTTGGGGATTGGTTCTTGATGCTCTTAGCGCCGCGAAGACGCTGTGAAATTTTGCCAATTTTGTAGTACCGCCTTTAAAGATCGTCCGGCTTAATGTCGCTCGATTTTCCAAATCGAAAGCGTGTAGCTGCGTGCATTTTTTGGTTGATAAAACTTTCCGTCTTCAGGCGTGTTGCCTAAACGCGTTATCAGCTTGGAAAGCAGAGCGACATTGATTCACCTCGAAGCTCCTGTGCTGCCAAGCCGGACGATCTCTTTTGGTGGAATCCAACAGTGCAAATTATGGCCAAATCCTGAGTCCGTTTCTCCCTCAAATTGCCCAGTCTCCTGATTCGGCAAAGTTGATCGGCGGAACTCCGCCCCTTCCTGCTAGCGGGCAAGAACCATTCCAGTCTGCTTCCTGTCGCGACGATAACAAACTTTGACGGTCATGCGTTATGCGCGGGTCGTTAGCATTCGCGCTGATCGGCAAACCTTGCCGACGACCCGCTGACATTTGCAATTGGCAGAATTCCAGTGAAAAACAAAGCTTCTATTTTATGTTGGCTCTTGTTGGTCTGTTTCATGACAGGCCAATCGGCATTCGCGCAGCGTGCCCAAGACGACTACGCCGTGGCCGCGAATCACTATGCGCGTGGAAATTGGAAGCAATCTGTCGACGCCTTCAACGAGTTAATTCAACGTCACCCAAATTCTACCGAAGCCGTTTCAGCGAAATTCTTCCTGGCCGAAGTCTTAATGCAGCGTGGCAAATACGAAACAGCCTATCGTTCGTTTCAAGTCTTTCTCCAGCGCAACGCCAATCACCATTACGCACCGCGGGCAAACTTCCGAATGGGAGAAGCCGCCTACCGCACAGGAAAGAACGAAATCGCACTTCGCGTCCTTGAAGACTTCGTTCGAAAAAATAGCAAGCATGACCTAACCGAGTTTGCACTTCCCTACCTGGGTGAAATGCGACTTAAGCGCGACGAGCCCCAACTTGCGCAACGCGCATTCGAGACGGCACTCCGGATGTTTCCTGCAAGCAAAATCTCAAACACATCTCGCTTGGGACTAGCCAAAGCACTTCAGCGTCAAGGCAACGACGCTGAAGCGATGCGGTTCTATCAGTTTCTCGAGACCCAGCCAGACGACAACTTGTATGGCGAAGCTCATTTGCAAATGGGAATCATCAGTTTTTCGAATGTCGATTTTACGGCAGCCGAAAAGCACATGGGTGAAGCGCTACGAAGCTGTAAATCAAAATCGTCTCAAGACGAAGCCACCTATTGGCTTGCCCGCACGCACATTGAAACTCAAGACTTCGCCCGGGCAGTTGAACTTTTGAAGACGATCGTTGACGCAGAGACGCCCGACAAACTCAACGTTGCGATTCTTTTTGACGGTGCGGTTGCCGCGAGCAAGATCGGAAATGACAAACTCGCATTGGCATGGCTTGAGCGATTGCGAACGAAGTTTCCAAATCACGCATTGGCGGGCCAGTCGATGGAGATGTCGATTGACATCCTACAACGCCAGGGCGAAACGAACAAAGCACTTGTTCTCATTCGCAGGTTCAAATCCGAATCGCGTAACT
>CAYMFZ010000085.1:0-2791 GCA_964389585.1 uncultured Pirellulaceae bacterium
CGAATCCCACTACGATGATCGCACGATTTTAGGTTTTGAAATGTCCTCTAGTAAGTTTTGCCTCTAATTCAGGGAACACGCGAAATGCCTCACACATTTCACCGGAATATTGGGCCTTGCGCGACAAATGTCCCCATCGTTCCAGTCACAACAAATTTAAACATTTTGCTAAAGTGATTTTGACCGATTTCTGATGCTTACCTTACGACTTCTGGTAGCGCAATCCGGCCAGAGAGTCCATTTAATTGTGCGAGTAGCCGCATGCAACTATCTGGATTGCCACCCTTTGCGGCTTCTTCGAGCGCCAACGCGGGATCATAAAATTCAACGAATCCGCAAGTTCCACCTGCTCCTTTGAGCCAGTGTGCAGTCTTCGCAAGTTCCTCAAAATCACCACGATCAAGCTCTTCCTGCATTTGTTTTAGCTTGTCATTGAGTTGCGGTAGAAAGTCAATCACGATCTCGGCAAACTCAGGCTCTTCGGTCGGAAGCGTCGAGTAGATGAAACTCTCTGAAGAAGTAACCGGCACATTCGCCTCTTTCCGAGAAGTCAAATTCTCAGGCTCGGAGTTAGTTTCCTCTTCAAAGAGGCTGTTCCGCGTGACCTGAACCTTGGCTGTCTCCAAGAATGCGCCCATCGCGCTGTTGAGCATGTGAACATCTTGTTGTACACACGCGTAGATCAAACCGGTAACAGCGTCACCCAACTCAACCTGCTGATGCTGGTAGGACTCAAACTGAAATGCTTCTGCTGTTTCAAGCATGGACCGATCATCCCCCAACTCCCAAGCCGTTTGGAATTGAAGTAGTCGTTGCTGGAAAATCGTTTGGTAGTCGACCGATGAATTCGTCGGCTGCGACTTCAATTCGTTAATACTTCGTTGTTTAGATAGTTCCTGTTGAGCAAGCACTAGGAACGTACCCATGGCTTCATTCAGTTTTTGAATGTCACCACGATGTTGCTCACAACAATCAATCAGGGTCGACAACGAATCCCCAATGACGGTTTGACCATGCTCGTAGGAATTCAACCGGAATTCCTGAGCCGACTCGACCATCTTGAGCGTGTTACCTTGCTCCCAGTTGTCTTGCAATTCTTTTACGCAAGAATTGAATAGCTTGATGTAGTCATCAATATTTCCTGAACTTTCAAAATCATTCTCAGGCGTTTGCTTAGAATTGGATGTATTAGAAACTTGCGTTTCAAGCACGACTTGTGAATCCGAGTCTGAATCTGATTCGAGTCTGCCGATGTAGCCCGCGATCGTTTCCAATAGCTCATCGATATCAACCGGCTTAGCCAAAAACCCATCGCAACCTGCGTCGCTACATTTTTCTTTATCACCTGTCATCGCATTGGCGGTAAGTGCAACAATTGGTTCTTCATAGCCCGCAGCCCGCAACTGAGATGTCGCTTGATAGCCGTCCAGCACTGGCATTTGCATATCCATCAGCACGACGTCAAACGGAGATTGCATTGCCATATCGAAGCCAATCTGACCATTCTCCGCTTCGCAAACCTCAACACCGGCTCGCTCAAGAATCAGCTTGATCAATCTGCGGTTCGCCTGACCGTCGTCGACAACCAGAATGCGCCCAGGAGCAAGCTTAACAACGCCGCGTTTTTGTTTCTTGCGGCTCTGCTTCGCAGATTCGTCGTACTCTTCCAATGTCATGTGTGGTACTTCGGACACGTCGCCGGCTTCGATTCTGAAAGTAAATGTCGAACCTAAGTCCTCTTCACTGGTGACAACAATCTCGCCACCCAACGACTCAACAATCCGTTTACTGATCGCCAATCCCAATCCCGTTCCGCCAAATTTGCGGGTCACACTGGAATCGGCTTGCACAAACGGCTTGAAGATTTTCCCGAGTTGCTCCTCGGTCATTCCGATTCCTGAATCGCTAATGGCGACTTCCATTTGCGAGCGGCCTTCTTGCTCGACCATTTGAACCACGATCTTGACTTCTCCCTCAGCCGTAAACTTGATGGCGTTTCCAACGAGGTTGGTTATGACCTGGCGAAGTCGCACATCATCAGTGTCGATCGTTTGCGGAATCTTACCAACGAAATCTGTTGTTAAGGCAACGCCTTTGTCGTCTGCTCGGACACGCAACACACTCGTGACATCGTTTACAATCTTGAACGGCGACCTTTGCTCTTTGACGATTTCCATTTTGCCAGCTTCAATTTTGGAAAGATCAAGAATGTCATTGATCAACTCCATCAAATGCTGACCGCTGGAATGAATCGTTGAAAGATATTCTTGCTCTTCATCTTTGTTGTTGGCCAAGCCGCGTTGGAGCCAGTCGGTAAAGCCAAGAATCGCGTTCATCGGCGTGCGAATTTCGTGGCTCATGTTGGCCAAAAAGTCGGATTTCGCTTGGTTCGCGTGGACCGCAGCTTTCTTGGTGTTCTCAAGTTCAGTCACGTTCTCAAAACTGACGAGGACACCATTGCCTTTGCTTGACTCCGCCATGACGGGCGCGCAGTTGACTTTGAAAGTCAAGAATTTCTTCGCGTTGGGAATTGGATTCGATTCGTCTTGTTCTTCAACGGGCGTATCCTCATCGACTTCCAATACCATGATGCAATCCATCACATGCTCGCCCGATTCGGATGACTTTTGCCATGGATATTCTTCAATCGGATCACCAAAATGATCTGTCCACCCAAGCACATCCTGCGGGCGTTGCCCAACAAGTGCCTCAGTGTCTGCTCCTGTGCTGACGCCAAAAACTTTGTTTGCCAAGACGACTTTTCCGCTTCGATCCAACACCAACAAGCCTT
>CAYMFZ010000085.1:2801-4530 GCA_964389585.1 uncultured Pirellulaceae bacterium
CAACGCACTTCTTACTCTTCGAGGTACGGTTTTCGATGGATTCAACTGCTTCAACATTGCCCCCAGATAGATCATGTACAAAATGAACGTGCTGGAAGCCATAAAAACGGCTAGGCGTGACCAAGGTGAAAGCTGTGAAAGCGCTCCTTGCTGCGCGGCCACGACCGGTTGAAACGCAAATTCAATCTGCCCCCAATCTTGCGCCCCATTTCGAAGTTCGATCGTTTGTCGATCGTCTACTGCCAACTCGTCACTCGCCCAAACGTCTCCGTGGTCAAGACAATCAACAATTAGACGATCGCGTCGGTTTCGCACTCCGATGCTGCGAATGTCAGAACTACGCTCGGCAGTTTGCGCTATCGTGTGCTTCAACATCGTAAATTCGCGATTCTGAACCATCATCGAAGTCGAAATGGCAACAGCCTCACACAATTCGGCCCGGGCAGCGAACTTGGTATTCTCCGCGGAAGGAACCAGATTGATGATCGTAGCAGCCATATAGACCAATAGCATGATTCCGACCAAGCCAACGGTGATTCGAATTTTTGTAGTTATCCAACTCATGACTTTTTTGTTCTATTCAGTGTTTCAATTTTTCTGGGGACCACTTCGTCTTCTTTTTCAGCTCAGCCTTTGAGACGCTACGAATCAACCATCTGCTCAATTGACTCGTCGCCTCCGCTTGCAGACTCGATCAAAGACTGAATGTCGAAGGACGACCACGCTGGGACCGAAGACATAAACGTTGTCAAAAGAACGCCACCTCGAATAATCCACGCCAAGTATCCAACGGTTAGAAAACTGGCCGCCGATGCCGCAATTTCAGGCATCTCAAAATTCAACTTGCCTTGCATGTACTGTCGTTTGGCCGAGTCAAGATCGTCCCAAACCATCCCAACGAGTAACGTCGTTTCATATTCGGAAACTTTCTCTGAAGAATTGCTCGTGACAATGATTGACGCCAAATTCGAAAGCGAAATTTCTTCTGCTCGTCCCAAACGCGAGTAAGCAGAACCATCTAGGTTTAGGAATATTCCTTGGCTTTCAAATTCTCGCTGGTCCCCATCGCTACTCTCACCCAAAGTGTTGGCGAGCGTTTCCGCATTTCCGGTTCTTACAATGGGAGTGACCGGTGTCGCCTCATCTTCTGATTCGGATTCTTCACCATTTCCTCCAGGACCACCTTCTTGGGGATCTTCAACTTCCGGTTCTGGATCCGTTTCCGTTTCTGTTTCTGATTCGCTTTCGCCATCACCGGGAATGATTACTCCAGGCGCAACCGTGATCTTGATGGTGGCGGTGTTACCCAATACTCCATTTGAGTCAACTTGGTACTCAATCGTATCGACACCTGCAAATCCATCATCTGGTGTATAGAGGAGGTGCACACCATCCATCGTTACCGTTCCATGAAGTGGGGTTGATACCACCACAATATTCATCGAGGAGCGTATCGAATCTGGATCAACATCGTTGCTTAAAATGAAGTTTCTTCGAATCCGCTTTTCTTCTCCCGCGTTAATCGTCAGCGTATCATCCACTGAAAAGGTTGGGTCTTCTACAGGATTGATCGTGATCGTAATCGTGGCCTGATCCGAAAGTCCGTCTGGGTCCGATACTGAGTAGACAATTGTCTCTGTCGTGGGCGAACTGACTTCACTTCCGTCGTGCTGGTAAACGACTTTGCCCGACGAATCAACAGTCGCTCTTCCAACGCTCGGTCCGGTAA
>CAYMFZ010000085.1:4540-14017 GCA_964389585.1 uncultured Pirellulaceae bacterium
TAACGATGCTAACGGTCATCGCATCGCCCTCAGGATCCGAATCGTTGATCAAAACGTCGATCGTTGATAAACCGCCTTCGTCCATTGTCACCGAATCATCATTCGCGGTGGGAGATTCGTTTCCATTTTGAACATCGACGAAAAACAGAGTGGTCGCCGGAACATTGAAACCGTCGTCAGCCTCAACTTCGACTTCGTAAACGTTATCGTTGCTGCTTAGTCCAACATCGGTAGGGTTTTCAAAATCTGGCGCGGTTACGAAAGTCAACTCACCCGTTGAACTGTCGATTTGAAACTGTCCTTGATCATCGCCGCCGGAAATGGAATAAGCGATTGTCCCACCGTCAGGGTCAGTCGCCTGAATAAACCCTACTGAATTCTGGTTTTCACTTATTGTTAAATTTGGCCCCGTGTCAAAGACGGGCGGCGATCCGGTTGTCACTGCTGTGACGTTGCTAAATTCTGACGTGTTATTGCTGCCGTTTTCAATTGAGATTGCGGTTACCGATCCGGTTAACAATTCCGGAGGCCAACCATCAACAGGTGTCGCGAGTAGAACTTCAAATTCTCTCGTTACCGCATCAAAACTCACAACGTTTGAACTATCCAATGTTGCTAGATAGATTGAACCTTCGCCATAGTCAGTGCCTCCGAGGCTATCGCCAGCTCCAGAATTTGAAATGTAAAGCTCAATGGATTGAGCACCCATGTTATTGGGAATCACTCCGTACAAATGAAGCCCATCCGGCTGTACATTTGCGTTGGTCAACACGGGTTGATCGAATCCAAGATTACCCGTTGCTGCGTTTGCCAATCCGTCGCCAGGCGTCACACCATCGCCACTAGTAAAGACAGTTTGATTGATTACTGGTGTCGAAAGATCAATCCCCACGCCATCGTTGTCATAAAACGAGTTTTGCGAAATCAGGTTTCCGGTGCTCGTCGCGAACGTGCTCAATCCATTCGAGTAGGCGCCAATTACATGAACACCCGCACCTGAATTCTCCGCGATTACGTTTCGAGAAACTTCGTTGTCTGTTCCAAACAGCCTAACACCACCTGGCTCCAATCCGCCGATTCCATTTCTTAAAATCGTATTGTCAGCAACCAAAATGCCGCCAGTCGCCCGCCAAGAATCAACTCCATAACCTTCATTTTCTGTTATCAAGTTTCCTTGTATCAAGAATCCATCGCCGGAGTAATTGATATCAATTCCATCGTGAATTGCGTTTTGACTTGCGTTACCCCGAATTTCATTTCCAACAATCGTCCAGTTGGTAGCAGCATCGGAACCATCGTTCTCTCCAACAATACTAATCCCTGCAAAACCATTGAAGCCAATCAAGTTGTCTTCGATCGTACCGCTGTCCGCGCTCAAGACATAAACACCAACGGAAGAACCAACGAGTGTGTTGGCCACTCCAAAAGCATCAGCTTGCGAACCAATCATGTTGTGATGAATCCACGCGTTGTCGGCTGGAGTCCCGATAAACACATTGCCAGTTGAACTCGTACCGTCACCAAACCCATGAATTGCAACATGGGCCAATTCGAAATCTGCGGCCAAGACCCTAAATCCATACGCGACGCCGCTGATATCATGGATTTCCAAATCAGGCGCGTCCAACTGCGACACAGCAAAATCATCACTGGTTCCAGCAACTCCGTCCGCTCCACCGTCGACTCCAACCGACTGGCTCGCTCCATGCATCAACGTATTTGAATTGAGCCGAACGATTCCTGTCGCGTCATAGGCTCGACCGTCGATGACTGTGTTTTCATCCAGAATGTCAGGCAAAGCAGATGAAACGGCGACTTCCCACCACGAGTCGCCTCCAACCGATTCTGTTGCCGCGACGCCAGGAACGAAATGCATTTCATTTCTGCCATCAATCGCATTGGCGTTCGTTATGAATTGACGCAAAGAACCTTGAACACTTCGATCATTCACACCCACGTCGTCGTCTTGTGTCCCGCCGCCCGACCGATTGGAAACGACGTTAAAGCTAAATCCAAAATCGACGTTAGCGACACTTGAATCCAAATCGACTTGCGAGACATGCTGAGAAGTCAGCAAACTCGACGCATCATCTGAAACGCCCGCTTGCAATCCACCGATCTTGGCTGCACCGTCGCCAAAGACCTGTTCAGCCCAAACATCGCTCGCGTCAAAAGAAGCATTGAACGTGCCGGAAGAGTCAACCGTTTTTGAGTCAACGACAACCCAATAAGTTTCGCCGTTCTCCAAGTTATTGAACGCGTAGCTTCCGTCGGCTGCAGTCTGAATTTCTCGAATCAAGCGATCGTCTGCACTAATTATTCCATCACCACCGTCGCGATAAAGCTTGACAGTTGCACCATCAACACCAACCGCCGGCCCAAGAACCGCATCACCATCATCTGTTGGCTTGGCAAAATCTACTTCTGTTACCGTTCCCTGCAACCCTGAGGATGCCTGTGTTCCAAATTGCCTTGCGAATACTCCACTGGTATCACTAGCACCCTCACCAGACCATACGACGACGAAGTTCTGTGAGTCAATCGCCGAAACAGAAGCGCCGTGCTGGGTTCCACCGTTGGTTTGATTGACAAGAAATTCGGTGCTAACAGCGCGAGCGTAAGTATCGCCATCAGTATTAGTGCCGACTTCGTATCGACGCACAAACACCCCATCCGCATCTCCCTCTCCATTGCCCTGCCAACTCATTACGAGCTTGCCATCGTTGCCAAAACTAACAGAGACGCCGGTTTGATCGCCAACTAGTGTTTGATTCCCAAATTCTTCAAGAACGATGACCGGATTACTCGGGTCCACAACATGCAAATGGGTTTCCCACTGCGTGCCGCCACCACCATCTGGCATCTCGATTTCCAACGCGATCGCCAACAAGCCACTTGCATTATCGATGTCAACGGACGAATGTCGTAGCCCAGTTGCCCCTTCATATAATGGCACCACCCATTCAGTTTCGCCCGCAACGTCCACCGCTCCAGAGGTCGATATAAATTTCCCATGGACGATGTTGCCGTCATTCCAAAAAGAGTAGACCGTTCCATCGCTTCCCATTACCACAGAAGGATTCGATTCCAGCGTGCTATTAAAGTTGGAATTGAGTTTGTTCGCTCCGCCCGTCAATGAAGACCCATCGCTGTCGATGATGTTGATAAACACATCCGTCCCGTCCCCATCAGAACCGTCACCCGACCAAGTCAGCGCAAACTGACCGCTGGCGTTAATCGAGACATCTGCATTGACTTGAGACCCAGCCGAAAAAGCCGAATCAGTTGCACGTAGAATTGCAGAAGCCGCCGATCCATCTGCATTGAACGACTGATAATAAATGCTACTGGACGTTCCATCATGGCTTGCAGCCCCGTCAGTTTCGTTCGCCCAAGCCACAACAAATCGACCGTCTGAAGTCATTGAAACAACGGCGCCATGGTTGAGACCATCCGTCATTGATTCGCTGATTGCCACCGGCTCCGTCGTCAATCCAGTTGCACCCGGAATCAGGATGGGTGTTCCGCCAGAATCAAACATCCGCATGAAGACGGATTCTTGAGTTCCGTTGTACCCCGTCCAGACTACGACGTAGTCACCATTGGCGGCTGTTGCAACGGCAGAGTCTGCAAACACACCTTCTTGATGCGTGTCCTGAACCTCTCCAATTGGTGAATCCGAGACATCGGTGTTCACTTGAAACTCATTCGTATCTGAGAATCCGTTTTCTTCGATTTCAAGAAAGACCGTTGCCTCAGCACTTCCACCTAACGCATCGGTCAACGTGTAAGTAAATGAATCGCTTGTCGTGTTGGACCCATCATGGGTATAAGTGAAACTTCCATCGAGATTAACAGACACAGTTCCGTGAGAAGGTTGCGTGTTGACGGCATCAGAGTAAGACGCCTCAAACGTGTCTCCTTCCAAATCACTGTCGTTGTACAGAACGCCTTCTCCTGCCGCGATAACCGTGGCATTACCTTTTCCGACATGATAAGCGTCATCAACTGGTGTTGGATCGTCGTTGACTGAATCGACAGTAATTGAAACCGTCGCCGTCGAGAATCCATGAGTCACATCTGCCGATTCAATCGACGTAAACGGGCGATCGTAAATCTGAAGCGAATCCAATCCTCCACCATAAAAGCGGTTCGCATCGAAATCGTTGCGAGAACCGAGAATCAAATTGCCCGCAGGATCAATTCCGTCTTGACCGTTGGTCGATGAATCAGCTTGTACGCCATCGATGAAAATCTTTGCACCAACGCCTTGCTCAACAACCAACGTGTACCGATGCCAATTCGAATCGCCAATCAATCCACTAATGTCGGCATTTAAGAATCCACCGCTATCATTCGAATCCAACAACGAAGTCTTGAGAATGTTTGCTTCTGCATTGCCTGCTTCGACAAGGTAAATATTTAAACTATTGGCCGTACCAAAGTCGCCATGGCTGTACAAATATTGAAAATCGCTTCCCGAATTATCATCAATCTTAAAATCAAACGTGATCGTAAAATCGTTCCCATACGTCATGTCCGGAATCTCGATGAAGTCATCTACTTCATCAAAAAATGATCCTTCACCATGCAAGCCCGCGTTGGCGTTCGCGCCGTTGATGGTTCCGTTGACTCCACCAATCAAATCATCTGCGTTCTTTCCCAAACCCCAGTGATGTTGAAGACCAACCGTGTTATCGGTGATCGAATACTCGAAACTATCCGAACCATGGAAATCAGGATTGGGAGAATAAACGAAACTTCCGTCAGGATTGACTACGACGCTTCCGTTTGATGGATCCGTATGCTCGATAACCCGTAGCGTGTCACCATCCAAATCAACATCATTGGCGATCAGGTCGTCATTCAGATCGTTATCTTCGTTCACGGAAAACGAATCGTCATTGGCCGTTCCAGCGGTACCGACATCGATAATTGAGATAACAAAAGTGCTTGAGACGCTCGTCGCAGAATCTTCGCCACCATCAGCCAAAGTGAAATCGAAACTGTCTGTTACCACATCGGAAGCGGTATGGTTGTAAGTCAGCAAGTCCGCATCGATATCTGCTTGAGTAAACGTGTCGTTGATCGCAAGCTGCGTACCGTCGAGGAACAAGACGCCCTTGTTGGTTAATCCCGTCAGGGTATAAGTCAACTCGGCGCCATCATCATCCGGGTCCGACTCATTCAACATGCTCGAATCGATCACATTACCGTTTGTGTCTTCAACAAAGCTCGCACCATTGTTGAACACACCCGGTGAATCATTAACGGGTGTCACGTCAATGGAAAAGGTTCCGCTCACTGCGCTGGAACCGTCTTCTCCACCATCGGTCAGATCAAATTCGAAATTATCTAATACGTTTTCTACACCTCCATGTGAATAGGTCACGTCTCCCGCGTTGATATCCGCTTGGGTAAATGTTCCGCCAATGGCCAATTCCAAAGCTCCGTTGTAGAGCTTGCCGTTGTCAGTAATCTTGGTCAACGTATAAAGAACATCCGCACCATCGTCGTCAGGGTCTCCTTCGTTGAGGAACGAATTGGTGATGGTTGCGGTCGCACCTTCGGCCACAGTCAATTGCGCGTTCGTCAAGATTTCAGGACTGTCGTTCCGGTCCGCCACATGAATCCGAACCGTCTCTTGATAAGTAGGTCCCGAAGCGTCCGTCACTTGAACATCGATATCGTGAAATTCGAGTGTTTCGAAATCAAGGTCGGTTGGATCGGCAATCGAGATCTCGCCCGTCGCGGCATCGATCGAAAACAACCCACCCGCGTCGTCAAGAAGTGAAAAACTGTAATCGCCCGGCGGGATTGAGTTTGAGGTCGCAACCACCAAGTCGCCGATCATCGGCCCGCGATACGTACCGCTTGTCGATTCGATTTCTATGGTTGTCGTCGTGGAGGTAGCGACGAAAGTGAATGAGTTGGATTCCCATTGGAGATTGGTTCGACTCCACCCAGACGGCTCATTGAAGGTAAAACTGTTGGTCGCTCCATCAATGTTGACGTTAAGACTTTGTGAAGTGCTGCCACCCTCAAAGTTACCTGACATTTCGAATGTTACTTGGTATTCTTGACCGACAACCGTCTCCAAAACTTGCTCCATAACGCCTCGACCATTAGCCCCGCCAGCCGTTCCGCCCGTCAAATCAATAGCACGGCCACCATCAGGCGAAGACTCCCAATCTGAGCCACGAGCGTCGACTACATTTTCGGTTATCGTCCAAGCACCAAACTGACTTCCTTCGTAGTCTCCGTTGGCCGCAAACGATGTGAAGTTTGCGTCAGTTACTTCGTATGAGTTGAACGATCCGTCCACAACGATGTTTTCTGCCGAATCGGGATCGGTCGGAACGACGTAGCCAACCGAATCGCCGTTGGATGCGAATTCAGAAACTTCAAATTCGTTTCCCGCGACACTTGTCGAGAACCCGCCACTCGTGCCGGCATTCAACAACGTAAGATCATTGACTCCTGGATTCACAATGTCAGCGACAAGATTGGTTCCCGCACCATCAAGTGCCTTCATTTGCCAGTTGGCTAATAGAAAATCAGGAATTTCGCTTGCATCAAACTTGTGTAAATGATTGGTTGAGATTTCGTGTTCAGTGCGATCTTCCGACCAAATTCGAACATCAAACAACGTTCCCATAAAAACGTCATTGGTACTCAACCCACCATTTTCAGAATCCTGCTCTTGACCAATCACCAAAACGCCATTGTTTTGCAGTGGGTTGCCGGCTTCCACTCCGGATTTTGTTTCAACAAGGCTTCCATCGATAAATATCTGAAGGACGCCGCCGTCACTGTTCCACGTCACCGCCAAATGGTGCTTGTTCCCATCAAGAAGTTCTGGGTAAAGCGCGTTGGAATCAAACTGACTATCACCAATTTCGACACCGATTTCACCGTCGTCTCTGACTTGGATCGTTAGCTCGTCACTTCCACCAACGTGATAACTGAGCAAAGTTGAATTTGAAAGTACGGAGTCCAGTGCAAACGTCGTCTCAATCGAGAGACTCGTCAGATCATTCAAGAGATCTGTCTGCGCACCATTGTTGACCGCAAAATAAAGGTTGTTGCCACCATCGGAATTGATCTCAATTCCACTAGATAAATCCGTTGGAGTTAGATTTGGATTTGCAATCGCGATGTCAAATTGACCAGCCACGGGTGACACGCCGTCTTCGCCGCCATCAGCAAACGAAAACTGGAAACTGTCGCTCGCTGCGATCGTTCCATCTTGATCATAAGTCAAAAGATTCGCGTCAACTTCAGACTGCAGAAACGTATCGTTCAATCCAATCGCCGTGCCGTTAAGTCGGCTGTGATCGTGTAGGTCAAATCAGAAGCTGAATCGTCGATGTCGGAACCACTCAACATCCAAGACCGAATCACATTGTCCGTCGAAAGCTCGTTGACCCTCAGCCCGAGGTTGAAATCAATCACAGGCGCGTCATTGACCTCGGTGACACTGATATTGAAAGTTGCAGAGTCAGAGCCACCATTTCCATCGTCGACCGAAAAGGAAAAACTATCTGACCCAAAATAGTCGTCAAATGGAGTGTAAATAAACGAACCATCTGTTTGTAAATCCAACACGCCGTGAGATGGACCAGATGTCTCGACGAAAGTTAGGGTGTCTACATCGGCATCCGTGACAATCGAGTTGAGATCGCCGGTTAAAGTCTCGTCCTCATTCGTCGAATCAGAACCGTCCGAAGCAACCGGCGCAAAGTCGACTCCCGTCACGGTCACGTCGACGGTCACGTCTTGAATTTCTCCAGCACCGTTGGATGCTCGATAGGTAAAGCTATCGCTGGCTGTCGCTCCATCAGCCAAAGATTGAAAAGCGTTCCTTGGGTCGTAAGTTAAATCTCCATTGCCGTCCACAATGACTTGTGCGCCGGAGCTCAATGTAATCGTCGAGTTAGCAGCGTAAGTCGATCCATCAATTTCAATAACTTCTGGATCGTTCAACTCGTTGAGATAGCGGGTTTCAACTTCTTCTACCGAATCCGCATCCCCGTAAACCGAGAGCCTCGAAATTTGTCCAGTAAAGTTCGTGAAGTCACCCTCAGTTACAAACGTGTTTCCCGAGAAGATTCCCAAGCCACCGTCTTGACCGTCGAAACGTGTTTCGTCTTCGATCGTAGGAACGTCTAGTGCCTGGTCTTTCAATTCTCCGTTCAAGAACAATTGAACATCCGCTTTGTCCGACTCTCCACCTAAAGAGCCTGTCGAAGCATCGATCGCAAACACGATTTGATTAAATTCGCTTGTGACTAGGCCACTGGCGATAAGTTTGGTCGATTGATTTTTGACGCCACCGCCGTAATCGTCTTCATCCAAAATCTCCAAGACGATACTGTCATCTTCCTGGTAAAGCACATAGCCCTCATTGTCATCGCTTACATCTAGAATGATCTTCTTGCCACTCAATGAATCGGGTTTTATCCAGATCTCGATGGAACCATTTTTTGCGAGAGTTTTCAGGAGGCCCTTATCAATTTCACCGCCATCAAGGCCATTGAATTCGAATACATTGTTCATGCTCGGAATTGCGGAACCTGAATCTGTCACATAAGTAACACCCGCTGTTTTCAAATCAAATTTTCCACCGCCATTCGCATCGTCCCAGTGATAGTGGTCATCGTGAATATCGACATCAATCGTAGAAGAATCGAAAAGTACGCTTGGGGAGTAAGTCAACGCTGTTTGAGAATCAACATCAGTCACGCCCGTCGTTAGATCTGATCCGCTGATTGCTACGGTGCTTCCATCGTCAACAGCAACACTAACCCCAGGAAAAACGGAGTTGTCGGATTGAGGCGATACATCGACAAACAGCGTTTGCACGACTGGAGTCGATGTGTCGCCTGAATCTTCAATTGTCGTTGTTGTTAAAGTCAATTCGAACGAGTCGATCGAATCCTGTGGTGGCGTGATCGTTAGATTGTCCAAGTCCCAGCCACCCTGAGAAACGTCAACCGAACTTGCCGAAGTCGACATGACGCCGTCACTGAGAATCGCACCACTTGGAATTCCCGAAATCACAATCGAGTCAAACGTCTCACTATCGGCATCTCTAATTAATGCCGACAAAGCCAATCGGATCTCGCTGTCTTCATCACCAGAAATTGCCGCATCAAAACGAGCTTGAAAAAGACCAAGTCCGAAATCCGCACCATCGTTGTCACCGTCTGCAGCACCCCAAACGACCGCGACTTGCCCATTGGATAACACGCTGGCTTCAGGCAGTGCCTGGTCACCAAAGCGATTGGTGTTCAACACATACTCATTCCCAATCGCGACACCGCTCGCATCAAAACGCCGCCCAACAACAGCCGAGCCATCTGCATCCACGAGCTCAGAAGTCCAAATTGCAGTGAAGCCGCCATCTTCATTGCTGACAGCGGTTGGACTTTGTTGATGATTGAAAATAGCCTCACTAAGCAAGATCTCCGATTC
>CAYMFZ010000086.1:0-10840 GCA_964389585.1 uncultured Pirellulaceae bacterium
GTGACGTATCCGATTTGGTCGCGCAAATTTTTGACGTCATAGTCACGCACGTTGAGACCGCCAATCTTGATCGCGCCGGGTGTGCTCGATCCATTGGTGTCGAAGAAACGAGGAATTAGATTGATCAACGTGCTCTTGCCGCAACCATTGTGTCCAACGATCGCCAGCGAAGAACCGGCAGGAATCTTTTCAGTTACTCCGTTGAGAATCGGGTTGCCTTCTTCGTACTCGAATTGAACATTCTCGAATTCAACTTCAAGCTGTTGATCAGGTACGGAAATTGGATTGGCGGGACTTTGAACCGCAGGCACTTGATCCATCAATGGGAACACGCGATCGGCCGCGACGACTCCGCCCTGAATCATGTTGTAAACATCCGCCATCTTCCTCAGTGGATCAGCGATGCCAATCAGGAATCCAAAAAACATCATCAGGCTACCGAATCCCATCGGCGCGTCACACATGCGGATGCCGAACAAGTAGTTGGTCCCCGTGAGAACCAAGTATCCACCAGCCAAAACGCTGAGCGTGATCATGCTGACGCCCAACAACTCATTGTTGATTCGGGACAAGGCACCGTACTTCGCAATTCGCATCGAACGTTTGTAAACGTCGTTGGCAACAAGCTCAAAACGATTCCGCTCGTTCTCTTCGTTGGTAAAAGCTTTCACGACGCGCATGTAAGTCAACGCTTGATACAGCCGATTCAACAATCGGGCAGATTCTTCCATCGCTCGCTTGTTGGCGCGCTTGGTAACCTTGGCCAGTTTCACCATCAAGTATCCGGCAATCGGGCAAATTAGCAGAGAGAAAAGCAGCAGTCGCCAATTCACCCAAGCCGCACCCGCGAGACAGCCCGCCATCTTCAACGGCTCACGAACGGTCTTTCCATAGAGCGTCGTGATCGCTTGGCAAATCGCTCCCGACTCTCCGCGAATTCGACCGATCAAGTCGCCTGTCCCCTTCACGCCAAGCTCCGACGTCTCCATGTTGAGGACATTTTGAAAGACTTGGTTCTGCATGTCGAGCATCGTTCTTTGACCAACTCGCGCCACCGAAATCATGCTCCCCATCAAAAAGAATCCGCGCACGACAGTCCCGAGAAACATCAATCCCATCAGAACCGCAAGCGTTGTGAACGGTTCTTCAGGCGCGTATTTCTTGATATAAGGCGCGAGCTTTTTCCGACCCGCTGTGTAACTATCTTGAACATCGATGTCATAAGCGTGGCTGCTGATCTTGTTTTCCAACTGTTGAATTGCAGCCGAATCAGAATCTACGGTTGAAGAACGAAGACGCTTAA
Organism: uncultured Pirellulaceae bacterium; assembly: GCA_964389585.1. Taxonomy (GTDB): domain Bacteria; phylum Planctomycetota; class Planctomycetia; order Pirellulales; family Pirellulaceae; genus Mariniblastus. The sequence continues at coordinate 1,304 of CAYMFZ010000086.1, forward strand.
CCTCTGCGTTCAGTTCACGAATCTCGGCTTTGCTTTTTACGATTAAATCGCGAGATTCTTTGTTTTCGATTTCGACCCACTCGTGCAGCGAATTGTCTTTCAAGACAATCTCAACGAATGGATAGATCGCACCGAGATTCAAAGACCAGAGAACCGCCACCAGTGCGCTGCACACGAAAGATGTGATCAAAGACCAGCGGTACCTGAGCGTCATCCGTAACGCCCGACGTAGATTTTTCATAATGTCCGTTCGCTGTTATGCTTCCTTGCAATTCTCGCCACGTAAGCTGCTAGCGAGAGCGATTGATGTCCCGGACTTTAGTCTTTTTGGAAAGATTTTCAAATGTCAATCAAGTTTCGCTAGCCATTTGCGAATCTTGGTGCGGGCCCATTTGTAGTGGCTGGCAGTGTTGCCGCGGAGATAGTCGCTGAGAGTCCAGCTTTTTCCGGTCCAATCGAAATAGCCAATCGTCGTGAGCTGTTTATCGTTTAAGCCTCTAATAAGTGCTTGCGTTTTCTCGTGAGCCGCATCGAACTCCTCAAGCACCCGCTTGATCGACTTGCGGGAATGACGTTTCTGAATCAGCGCGTTCAGATCCTTGAGTTGATTCCATTTGAATCCATCGCCAGGCATGTCAAGAACTTCGCCGCGCTGGCCAACTTCACACCAGTTCACAACACGCGTTTCCCAATCAAGCAGATGGGTTAAAACGTCTTTGATGCTCCAGTCGGCCGAATTGATCCCCGGCAAATTGAACTGACGTTTGGAAATTGATTCAACAAGCTCCATCAGGCGAGTTCGCTCAGTCGCGATCTCAGCAAGAAGCTCTTTTTTGCGCAGCCGTTTTCCCATCAATCGTCCGTCGCGTTTGTTGGTCCGTGATTTAGCCAGTAACTCTTGCCCGAAGTTTACTAGGCTTACGATCAATGTAACTTCATGCCCGGCCTGTTGAAAACAGTCTTTTCGTTCGGCTTGGTTACTCTCGGCAAGAGTAACCACTACGTCAATGTTACGCGCTTTTCTTCTTAGAATCCGCCGAGGCTACGTGTCGCCACGCGAGCGGAGTGCCTCTGGGAATTGCTTCGATCGCATTGCTCTCGAGAACCTGATCCAGATGAATCGGCACTAATCCCAATCCAGGTCGAATCGAACGGACGTTCTCGGATGTGAAACGCTCACCCGCAGCGATGTCTCGAACTGCAAACAACGACCTGCGAAAAGTTCGATTGTTTTGGTCGCTTTCAGTTCCGCCGTAATGAACTTTGCCAACTGTTTGCTCGGCGATCCGTACAGAACTGACCAAAGCAGCGAACTCATCTGGCTCCAGTGAAAACGCGCTGTCAGGCCCATCTTCCTCACGTGAGAGCGTAATGTGTTTTTCGATAATCGATGCACCAAGCGCCACCGAAACGATCGCCGTCTGATTTTCAAGCGTGTGATCCGAAAGCCCAACAGGAACCTGAAATCGAAACGCCAAATCGGGGATCGTCTTGAGGTTCATTGATTCTGGCGGAGCGGGATAAGCACTTGTGCATTTCAAAAGCGCAACCTCGCAGCAGCCGTTGTTATGCAACGTTCGAAGCGCCTGCTCAATTTCCTCTACCGTTGCCATGCCTGTCGAAACGATGACCGGTTTACCAGTCGCCGCGACCTTTCTCAGCAAAGGAATGTCGATAATCTCGAACGAAGCAATTTTGTGCGCTGGCACGTTCATTGTTTCCAAAAAGTCGACGGCGGTCGCATCAAACGGACTTGAGAAAAGATCCAGCCCAAGTTGATTGGCGATTTTTTTGAGTTCAGGCTGCCATTCCCAAGGCGTATGGGCTTTCTCGTAAAGCTCATAAAAACTGGTGCCATCCCAAACGGTGCCACTTTGAATCTTAAAATGCGATTGGTGCGAATCCAAAGTCAACGTGTCGGCCGTGTAGGTTTGAAGCTTGACCGCATCGACGCCCGCTTTGTGTGCCAAATGGATAATCTCGACAGCTCGGTCAAAGCTCTGATGGTGGTTGGCTGACAATTCAGCAATGATATAAGTCGGTTGTCCCGGGCCAATCTTTCGCCCGTTGATTTCGATGAATTCGTTGAGTTCCATTTTGGTATCCATTGGCGCATCGCGCCGTAATCTTACGGATTCGAGTGTTTTGGTTTGAATGGCAATTGTCCATTGAAAGTTGCGTAAAACCGGACGCTAACGCGTGGCGGCTGACTTTCAACACTAAACTTTAGCGCTGACAAACCACTAACTAATGCTTTGTTCCAATTCAATTTTATCGTTGCCCGTAGTCCCAGTGTTTTTTCGCACTTCAGGACTCGTAGCCTCGTCCACTACTCCAAGTTCATATTGGAACAAATCACTAGGCAGATTTTTTTCTTGCCACAGATTCAGTTTGCGTTTTGAAATTATTTCGTCTCATAGCAAGCTGCATCGCGATCTTGCCGTTGATGATTACCGGCTCGATGCCTTTGAAACCTGCTGACCTAAACGCCTTCTCGAAGGCAATGTTGCCTGGTTTGGCCTGGGCGATCACCATCTCGCAATCGGTATCTTCAAAATGTTCTTCACAGGCTTGGGAAATCAAAACCGTGCCTAATCCCCTCCCCCGTCGCGCTTGATCGACGATGACGTCGATCTGGTAAGCCTGTCCTTCATTTGGCTTTGATTCTGTCAATGAAAAACTAATTTGTGCGATTGGCTGTCGACGAGAATCGATGGCAATCAAGATTTTGTTGCGTGGGTCAGAAAGCGTTTTCGTAGTCGCTTCGGAGAAATTGGAAAGCGAAACAGGTTTGCCATCCATTAACACGGAGCGGACTTCGGGGTCGTTTCGCCATTGCCACATGGTCTCAATGTCGTTGGTTGTCGCCGCTCGAATTGAGAATGTCCCTGCATTCATCGCCCGAATGATTCGCTGTGCTCCTTTACCATCAACAAGGTTCATGCTGCGATTCGAAAGCGACCGACGTTGCTCGGAATGGGAGATGAGTTTCTTCAAGGCTTTTTTCAGCAACGAACCATTGAGCTTCAACGAAGGCTGACCATTTCCGTCAACTTCATCAACGGAAATCATCGCTCCCTGTTCATCCATGGATCTTGATATTGGAATTTGATTCTCGGCGATCGAAGCCACAATCGATGGAACGCCACAGCGAGAAAGTTCGTAACAAGTCGAGCCGCCGGCCGTGACCGCGAGATCGGCTCGCATCATCAACAGATCCATTCGGTCGACGTTGCGATGTAATCGGAGGCTCAGTTTGGTCGTCTTTTTGAACATCTCCAGTTCAGCAGTATGCGCGTAACAGGCGCCAACCACACAATCGACAATCAATCGCTTTTTGCCTAAATCGTCTATGGCTTGCAGCGCCTTTAAAGTCCAATTGTCAGCATCAGCTCCACCAAACGTGACAAGGATTCGCCGAGCCTCTGCAGGGATTCGCTTTGTCTCAATAGACGAGTTCGCACTACAAACAAACTCGTTTCTTAGTAAGGCAAATTGTGAACCGGCCAGAACTCGCGCCTGTCGATCGCCGTAATCTTTGCGTGACGCATACGAGTTTTGATTCAAAATTACATCGGCATTTTCATGTGATGCATGACCATAGTCGTCGATCACAAGTAGCTTAGAAGCTGAATTTCGAACGGTCCGTTGATACTGGTTGCCGAATCGGTAGCCATCCAAGACGATCCATTGAGGCTGAACCACCGAAATGATTTCCTGCGTGTCTTTGGCGTCCGCTCCATCGCAGTTGTAATTTTGAATTTGAAAGACTTGGAAACCGGATTGCTCGATTCGCTTGATCAGCGCTCCCGGAAGTTGACCGCAAACGAAGGTCACTTGGCCGCCATCTCGTTTCCATGCTTGCCCCAAAGCCAGCGTTCGCATGATGTGTCCAGTCCCGACTCTCGGCCCTGCATCAGCCCGAATTAGCAATCTGGGAATTTGCTCGCCAGTACTAGAGTCCTGCCAGGTTTTACTGTTACGCATCACGCCACCTTTTGGGTGCAATGTTGGTTGATCGTTAGCCAACGGGGGTGAGTCGGATAAGCGGCAAGGATGTCTTTCCAGTTGAATTCTTGTTCGCCAAAATGACGGTAAATGGAATCGACTAGTTCAAGGTCTTCCGATGTGTCAACGGTCCAACGCAAATGAGACCAATCGTTTTCACTATTCACCGAAGCGATTGTGAATTGACTGGCGTTGCGGTACGCGAACAGAGTTACGTGTTCTCGGTAATGTGGATCCTGTGCAAGTCGATCAATTCGCCCCAGCGCCTCACGGGTGATGATTTCACAATCGAGACCGCGTGGAAATCGTCGTTGCGGATGAAAGTTCGATGCGTAGTCGATTCCCATTACCGTCGACAAAAGGTGAACTGTTTTGTTGACGATCGTCGGTTCGATTAGAGGGCAGTCAGATGTGATGCGAACGATTTGATCGGCCTTAAAAGCTTCCGCAGCGCCAACATAGCGAGAAAGAACGTCGTGCTCGCTGCCCGCGAAGACATTCCATCGTTTGTTCTGACAAAACTCAACAAGCGGTCGATCTGCTAGTTCTTTCGTCGTCGCAATGACGATGTCGTCGATTTTTTCGCAACGCTCGATTCGCTCCACGACTCGCTCAATCATCGTTTTGCCACCGATGTCTCGGAGAACTTTTCCGGGCAAACGAGTGCTGCCAAGTCGGGCTTGGATGATGGCGATCGTCTTCATCGTTAAGCAACCTTCTTTTGAGTATTCGACAAAGAATTGGAAGCTTGTTGACCCACGGCAATCAGTTGGTCAACGACATTTCGAATGTCTGCTTCTGTGATGGTTGGAAAGATTGGCAGAGACAGAATTTGCTCGTAAGCCATTTCGGCATTGGGGCAGCATCCGTTTTGATCGCCAAAACGCTGAATGTAGAAAGGGTGTTGATAGACCGGCTGGTAATGGACATTGACGCCGATGCCACGTTGGCGAAGTGAGTCAAAGGCTTCATCTCGCGACACGCCTGTCGTTTGAGAATTCCAGCGAACGACAAATAGGTGGTAGGCGCTTGCAACGCCAGTTCTTTGGTCAAGTGGCTGAACAAATGGAACCGAGTTAAGCAAATTTCGATAGAACGAAGCGACATCGTTCCGTCGGCGCGTAAATTTCGTGAGCTTTTTCAGTTGGGAAAGCCCAAGCTAACATTGAATGTCGGTCAATCGATAATTGAAACCCAACGACTCCATCGCGTATTGATGTTGAGCCAGTTTCTCACGTTGTCGGTGATCCGTCGTGATACCATGATTTCGAAACGACTTCATTTTCGCCGCCGCCTCACCATCATTGGTCACGATGACGCCTCCTTCGCCCGACGTGATTTGTTTGATCGGGTGAAGGCTAAAGCAAGTCAGGTCTGCGAGGCTCCCAACCGGTCGGCTGCCGCTACTTCCACCAAGCGAATGGCATGCGTCGGCGATGACGATCAAGTTGTGTTTGTCGGCAAGGCACTGCAACGCCGAGTAGTCGCACGGTTGGCCACCGTAGTCCATCGCGACGATGACTCGCGTGTTAGGCGTGATCTTTCTCGCAACGTCGGCTGGATCAATTAGTAGTGTGTTGGAATCGACATCCGCAAAAACTGGTTTTGCACCGCAATAGATCGCGGCATTTGAGGTCGCAGCAAATGTGATTGCTGGAACGATGACTTCATCATTGGGGCCAACTTTTGCGGCCACCATCGCCGCATGAAGGGCTGCCGTGCCACTACTGACAGCCACCGCATGGCGAGAACTAGTCGTAGACGCAAACGCATTTTCGAATTCAGTGACTTTGGGACCGGTCGTCAGCCAATCCGACTGAAGTGCCTCCACAACGGCGGCCACGTCATCTTTTTCGATCGTTTGTTTTCCGTAAGGCAACATGTCTCAGCGTCCTTTGATGCAATTTCTATGCGGCCCGTTTGGAACTAAATTGATCGGCACCGGCGTTCGCTTTGGCAAGGTCCCGAGCGATCATTGACTGCAATTGAGGAACAGTAAGCCATTCCGAATTGTTGTCGCTTGAATAGCAAAAATCATCGGCACATGGAGTTCCTTCGGCAGCATAAGCAGGTTGCTCGCTTGTCCAGCTTCGGAAAGTCGGCTGAATGACGTAGTGGTCAGCAAACTCAAGCGTATGACGCGCTTCGTCGGCGGGGATCATGCATTCGTGCATTTTTTCGCCCGGTCGGATTCCAATGACTTTTGTCTTGCAAGTCGGATCAACCGCCTTGGCGATGTCGAGGATGGTGGTGCTCGGAATTTTCGGCACAAACACTTCGCCGCCGTCCATTCGCTCGAAGGCTTTGACGACAAGATTGACGCCTTCTTGCAGCGTGATGATAAAGCGTGTCATCTTCGGATCAGTGATCGGAAGCACGCCAGTCGCGGCTTGTTTTTGAAAGAACGGAACGACCGAGCCATTACTGCCCCAAACATTACCGTAACGCACGACTGAAAACCCTGTTCCGTTTTCTCCCGAAAGTGAATTGGCTGCGACGAATAGTTTGTCGCTGCATAGTTTGGTCGCGCCGTAGAGATTGACAGGACCAGCGGCTTTGTCAGTCGAAAGCGCCACGACTTTTTTGACGCCGCAGTCAATCGCAGCGTTGATGACATTCTCGGCGCCACCGATGTTCGTCGCGATGCATTCCTGTGGATTGTATTCCGCGACGTCGACGTGTTTCATTGCGGCGGCGTGAATCACATAGTCGACGCCTTGAAACGCGCGGCGCAGACGGGCTTCGTCGCGCACGTCGCCAATGAAGTAGCGAATCTGTGGATATTTGTCGCTGGGGAAATTGTTCCGCCGCATGTTGACGTGCTTCTGCTCGTCGCGGCTAAGAATAATAAGTCGCTTGAGGTCGGCGTTCTTGAGCAGATGCTCAGCACACTTTTTGCCAAACGAACCGGTACCACCGGTAATTAATACGGTTTGATCTTTGAGCCAGAACATCCTTGTTCCTTTGTGATCGCATTCCATGATCGCCAATTTCAGTTGCGTTAGGCTATCCAACTTGCGCTGAACCAACAATACGAATCGGCAAGGGGAGGTTTGCCATCGAAAAAGCAGACGTCACTGCGTGAAACAGCTTCGTTTCACGGCTTGAAACTCGGCGTAGCGTTTTTGCAGGGCTGCAATTGGAACTTGCCAGCCTTCGGGAGCCAACAAGTGCTTTATCGCTTCAAACTCAGCCAATGTTTGACTTGAGCCTGAACCAGATTGCGGTAAAAACGGCAAAGAATCTGTTGCGATCTCAGACCAATTTTCCTTGAACAAGTTTTGGATGGCTGAGTGGAGAGCTTGATAGCTTGAAGCCAGCGTTTCGCGAGAATCGTCAAATTGGATTTCTCGCTGCAACAAAATTCGCCCCGTGTCCAAGCCCGCATCGACCTCGTGAATCGTGACTCCCTTGGGAGTCTCTTTTAAAAAGCTCCAAACATTTGGAGAGGCGCCGCGATTCCAAGGCAGCAACGACGTATGAAGATTGACGACGCGGTTGTTCAACTGATCAATGTGACGTTGCTTGATTAAGAAACGATAGTTGTAGCTGATCGTGAAGTCAGGTTGGACTCGATCTATAAACTTGGTCGTCAACCGTTGCTCAAATTTGACGACCTCTTCACCATTCGCTTGCAGCCAATCAAAAAGCGGCAAAGAGATTTCGTTATTGGTGAGGTATAGGATCTTCATGGCTTCGTTCAACAGTTATTTGCCTGGAAGCAGCGATGTCAAAATCTGTTTAGCATTTTTCTTCAGCCGCGCGATCGAATCAAGCTTGGGCGGTCGCGCATAAAGCGTTTGGCCTTTGAATTGTCCTTCAAACAGGTCCGTAGCCTCAAAATATTGATGACGTTGACCGCGCGTTTGAAACCAGAATCCATACTTGAGAGCGCCCGATTTACCCAACGGCTCAAGCGACTTTGCCAGTAGCTCTAGGGTTTGAGAATGCGAGTGCGAGCGGTAAACGCCTCCCAAATTGCGATAAAAACACGGACCAAGCAGAACTGAAGGCTTGTCCCAAAAAGTGGCCTCGATGCCAACGCTTGAGCCAAATGAAACTACCGTGTCACATTTTCGCATCAGTTCGTAGGTGTCAATTTCTGCAGCCGGTGGAATGATTGTGAGGTTCTCAGATTTCAATTCCAACATGTCGCGCAAGCGTTGGTTGTCAACATCGCGAAGGTTAGGATGCACGCGAACGTAGAGATGTGTTTCTGGTTGAAGACGCAGCATGTCTTCAGCGATTTGTTTTACGGCAGTCGCTTGATTCGGGTAAAGTTCGTTTCTCCACTCGCCACCGATTGCGACAAACTCATCGTCAGACGAACAAAAAATCGCGATGTTCTTTTGACTTGGATTCCAAGTTTCAGGCAGTCGCCCTTTTTTCTGTTCTTTGACGAAAGAATGCCAAACTTTTTCGACTCGATCGACTCGATCTTGAAACCAACTGTTGGCAACTGCCTCTCGCTCAGGATCTTGAGTTGCCGCTTCCCAACAGTCATCGATTGCAACTTCAATCGCGGCAATGTCGTGAGGTAAATGGTTTTTGAAAACTTGGTAATGGTCCCCGTCGCATCCTCGCTCGTGAAGGAAGCAATCGACTTTCAGTTTTTGACAAGCTCGTAACGCTCCACGCAATGGAGCAAAACGACCATTGAATGCATAAACGCGATCTATGGAGTTGGCCTGCAAAAAAGCGAGTGTTTGCTCGTAAGTCTGCCAAGCAGAAATCAAAAAGTCGTTGAGCGTCTCTCGATAGGCAATCAAATCTGGCTCGGGATCTCGGCATACAGAAACCAACGATGAAAGCGCCGCGTAGCCAATGTCGAAATCATCAATCTTGTAATTTATAAGATCGTCAAGCGTTTCAAAATCGAGCTGAACCCGATCAGAATGATCAGTATTGAAGGTTTCCAGTTTTACAAGCTGGTCGTTCGAACGCGGCGTCAATAACTCCAATCCCATTTCGCGACGACCAACGCATTCGTGACAACGTCGTTCTGATTTCTCAATATTGTGATCGCAGTTTTTCAAATCACCAAAGCAATTCAGAAACGAAATTTCATCACCAGCGTCGAGATGTTGCTGTGCAATATCGAGCTCCGTTTCGAAGTGCGGAACGACGGTTGCATGCGGCGAGATGATGGCGACACGGATGGGCATCTTATCCGGCCTTCCTTCCGGCTTTTGTTCCAGTCAAACGCTGATACCACTTTCGTTTGGCAACGGGCTCCCGAGTTTGAGGAGGTGCGAGAATGTTGTCCCAAGTGTATTGGTCGGCGACTTGATTCGCCAAAACTTTCGTTGGGTGGATTAGCTGGCCAATGTCTGACGTCTTGAGATTTGCAAGGTGCGAACTTGGGTCAACCGTATGCGTCGCAGTTGTCCCAAACCCAATGTTGCTGATTAAGTTCTGCTCAGGAAGAATCGTCAGGCCGTCGTGCTTCCAACAAGCGTATCCCCACGGAAAGTCCCAGGTATCAATCTCGCCCGCGTATTGGCGATCGAGAGTCGCGGCCCAATGTTG
>CAYMFZ010000086.1:10850-11803 GCA_964389585.1 uncultured Pirellulaceae bacterium
GATTTAAGTTGTTGTGTCTGCTTCAATTCTGGCCAACTTGAAACGTCGACATCAAAATGTTTCCACGCGCGTCGCCAACTCGCCCAGCCCCAAATATGTGGCCAGCGCGAAAAGTAATAGCTGAATTCAGTTCGGGGGTTAGGTTGAAAGTTGTCACCGCTAATCATCATGACTCGTTCGTCATTCTGAAAACGGTCGAGTAACTCTTCGCAGTAACCAAAAAAAGACGGATTGGGAAGGCAGTCGTCTTCGAGGATGATTAGCTCTTCGGACTGTTCGAAAGCCCAATCAATTCCGGACGCCATTCGATGTTTGCAACCGAGATTCGTGTTAGAAAAATTGGTTCGGACATCGCACTGCCAATTGACTTGATTAATGATGGCTCGAGTTTGTTCAACGAGTTCGCGTTCGCCAATGACGTTTGCGCGCGGACCGTCGGCGATGACAAACAGTTGTTTGGGCTTGGCAGCAGCGATTGCTTCGAACACCCGCTTCGTTAATTTCGGGCGGTTGAAAAGACAGAATGCGATTGGTGTTTTAAGTGGCATGGCCATCGTCGTTGCTAGCTTGTCGGCACATTGATGTGCTGATTCTGATTTACCTTAGCCAACTCACGAATCACCACCAATACGAATCCGATCTGCTTCGTTTGATTGCTTCTAACAAGCGATTCGTCAAAGCTTTTATTTGGATAAGCCGCAGTGCGTTAGCACTCGGTTCAGTCGCACCGAGGTCAGTTGCAATCGGTTCAGTTGCACCCAGTTCAGTCGCGTAGAACTGGACGCTAACGCTTGGCGGCTGATTTCAGCCCTGAACTTTAAGGCTGGTAAACCTCTAGCGGTTTGCCAGGTCTGAAATGCAGAGTTGTGAGCCGCGACTCGTAAGCGGCCGGGCGCGTAAACCCTGGGACTAACTTCCCCTCGGCTCACAATGCAAGCTGGGCAAGTCAGCTT
>CAYMFZ010000086.1:11813-14014 GCA_964389585.1 uncultured Pirellulaceae bacterium
CGTTTTACGCAAGCTTCTATTTACTCAGAATCACCGTTTTGATACATCACTCAATGAGACCGGCCTACTTTTTCGGCCGATCGTGAAAGAATCATTTAGTGAAGGCGAGACCTTGAAATCACTGATGCAGCGAATTCGAAAGCGTCGAGAGAGCCGAGTTGCGGATGACAATGCGCTTGGTCTGAGCATCAAAGAAATCTTGCGTAACCAAATTCCGGATGCAACACCTACGCAGATTGAGATTGTGCAGCCGTGCGCGAGCTGACGATGACTTCGCCAGAGCGGATCTTGTCGCTTTGCAATGCAGTTGACTATCTGGCTGACAACAAAATCGAAGGCGACTTCGTCGAGTGCGGCGTCTGGCGGGGCGGAAGTATGGCCGCCGCTGCGATGACGTTGGTTGGATCGAAAACTGAAAACGAAATGCATCGACGGCTTTGGATGTACGACACTTACGATGGGATGTCCGAACCAACTGAGCACGACGTTGACTATACAGGCCGAACTGCCGAAGCGTTGATGGGTGAGCAGGATCGGATGGACGCGAAGAGTGTTTGGTGTCGTTCGCCGCTGGATCAAGTCAAGTTGACGATGGAAAACACTGGTTACCCGTTGGAGCGAATTGAATTCGTCAAAGGCAAAGTAGAAGAGACTTTGCCGACCAAGACACCCGATCAGATTGCGATGCTTCGTCTCGATACCGATTGGTATGAGTCAACGCGATGCGAGTTGGAGCATCTGTTTCCAAAGCTGGTCCCTGGCGGCGTCTTGATTATCGATGACTATGGTCATTGGGATGGATGTAAACGCGCGGTCGATGAATATTTTCAGCAGAACGAAATCGCCATGTTGCGCAAGCGGATCGACTACACAGGGCGGATTGGAATCAATTGTTCGCCACGTCGAAAAGCAGCCTAATTAAGCCTGAGGCTAAAACCCAATTCTAAATCGATGACGCAAGACTTCATTCCAATTCGAAAAACGGAATCCGCGCACCTGAACGTAGGGTGCGGTCGACGGTATCACGAAAGCTGGACGAATCTGGACTTGGAGTCGGATGATCCGCAAGTGATTCGGCACGACGTGACCAAAGGAATTCCGTTTAAGAAAAACGCTTTTGAGACTGTCTATCACTCTCACATTCTTGAGCATTTGAAACCTGATCAAGGCATTGAGCTAATTGGCGAGTGCTACCGAGTTCTGCAACCCGGCGGCATATTGCGAATGGTGGTTCCCGATTTGGAACGAATTGCTCGACTTTATCTTGAGACCCATGATCAGGCTTGGTCGGGCGATGAATCGTCAACGATCGACTACAACTGGATGAAGCTTGAACTGCTTGATCAACTTGTTCGCGAGCGGTCAGGCGGTCGAATGGGGCAGTACATGGCCAGTCGTGAAATCAAGAACTCAGAATTTGTTCGCTCGCGAGTTGGTGTCGAGTTGGCAGTTTGCCAGACAGCGGAATCGCTTCCACCTCGAAAACGAAACATGTTTGAACGCATTGCTCAGTCGACGTTTGACTTTCGCCGTCGCATGGCTCGTCGGTTTGTCCGCTGGACTTTGGGACGCCCCGCCGAAGCTGCGTTTGATGAAGGGCTGTTTCGAAGCCAGGGTGAGATCCATCGTTGGATGTACGATCGGTATTCTTTGCGGAAGTTATGCGAGGAAGCCGGATTTGTCGATTTCCGCGTTTGCACTGCCGAAGAAAGTCGAATTGAAAGCTACGCCGATTATGGTTTGGATTCAACGGACGGCCAAGTCTGCAAGCCTGACTCGATTTTCGTCGAGTGTTCAAAGCCGCTTTCGCAGCGAAAAACAATTGCGGCTTAAGTTGGCAAATATCCAAGACCTTGTGAGCCGAAGGCGCTAGCCTCGGGCCAGCCAAACGAGTGTTTGGTTTTGCTGGTTGTTCTGGCGTGAGGCTAGCGCCTTCGGCTCATTGTTATTGCACTTTTTGGTACTTTTCTTGGCAAAACGCGGTGTCTAAACGTGGTGTCTTTGACTCTCAAGGGCGAAGCAACTAGTCACTGATTAGGATTGCCGCGACCCTGATCGGGGTCGTTGATTCGACGGGTACGTTTTCCGGTGGTGTCGCTATCGCTCAACCGCCGGCTAAATGCTCAAATCGTTTCAGGCTAACTTCGGAGAAAGTGTCTTAGTGCTTGCTGGTGACGAGCCTACAGAACGCACCAACGTCA
>CAYMFZ010000087.1:0-13741 GCA_964389585.1 uncultured Pirellulaceae bacterium
CAAATCTGCGATGCGGTCTCGCGTCACTCCGGGCGTCATCCCGCGATCGACGACATGTGCTTGGTCTGTATCGGTCGCAATCCGTAGCATTCAATTGATCGACAATCTTGAGTCTAGGAAAGTGACCGACGGCACTTTGATCAACTCAACTGATCAACTCAACTGATCAACTCAACTGATCAACTCAACTGATCATTCAACGAAGTTTATGATTCAAATTTTCTGATTGTGGCCATTCACTCCGTGAATGAGCGCCAGTCCCGAGCGAAGCGAAAGAGGAATCCGAGCCATTACACGACCAGCCCGTCACGAGTCACACACCAAGACCTACTTCCAAGCAAATGTTTCGCCAGAAAGTAGTTCGTAAGCATCAATATATTTTTCGCGTGTCTTAGTAACGATTTCTTCAGGAAGAGCAGGGGGCTCACTGTTTTTATCCCATTCAGTTGAATCCAAATATTCGCGAACGAATTGCTTATCGAACGAAGGTTGATTCTGTCCTTCACGGTACTGATCCGCAGGCCAAAATCGAGAACTGTCAGGCGTGAGAACTTCGTCAATCAGAATCAATTGCCCATCATGCAAGCCCCACTCGAATTTCGTATCAGCGAGAATGATTCCTTTAGTTGCTGCAAACTCTCGACCGTTTTCGTAAACGTGAATACTCTTTTCTTTCAGTGCATTTGCAACGTTGGTACCGACGACCTCGATCATTCGCTCAAACGATATATTCTCATCATGACCCGATTCTGCTTTGGTTGCGGGTGTGAAGATAGGCTCTGGAAACTTGGCACAATTCTTAAGTTCGGTAGGAAGCTTGACCCCACAAACTGATCCTGTTGATTGATAATCACGCCAGCCTGATCCAACGAGATATCCCCGCACAACGCACTCGATCGGAACGACTTCGCATTTCTTTACGATCATCGTCCGGCCTTCAAGCTCTTCTAAACTGAGTCCGCGAGGAACGTCTGCGGATTTGATATCTGTCGAAACCAAATGGTGCGGGACATCAAAAAAATCAAACCAGAACTTGCTGATTTGGGTTAGGACTCGTCCTTTATCGGGAATCAGCGTCGGCAAGATATAGTCAAATGCGCTGATGCGATCACTGGCCACCATCAAATAGTGTTCGCCTATGTCATAGACATCGCGGACTTTTCCTTGTCGAACCAGATTTGACACAAACTAACTCCCAATGATGGCCAAATCGGCTCTAAATCGTCGATTCAAACCGATGCAAATTGAAAACGGATGCCTCCGTGGCAACTTGAGGCGATTGCCTAAAACTATAAGCAAGTCTGAAGACTTGGAAAAGTCCCCAATTTCATTGGTGCAACGCAAGGATTTATCTGGGAATAGATTGCCAAACAAGTTTCGTTATAAGTCTTTATTCCAAAGTTTGTTGCTCTTAAAATAGGATTTCAACATTATCAAATAGCCAGTCGTCGATCCTTCACCTCTGTTGGAACTGACTGTCTTCTTTTTTCGGATTCAGGAATCTAGATGGGCGAGTTCAGATTTCGCGTACCAGTCGATTGGAAACTGGATCCCTACAGTAGCAACGCAATTCATGTCATCGGTCTTGATGGAATTCCATGGCCCTGCAGAATTTCTGTTGCCGATGAATCAGATACGCGAAAACTCATTTCCGTCGTTCGAAATCGCGATGAGTCAGGACGAGTCTACGTCATTTATCCACTTGCCAACCGTGGTGAGATGCTGATATGCACGGGCACACTACCTGTTCGCGAACAACCCTATGAGTTGCTAACGGAACTCGCGCGCGGGACACTCAACCGATTGCGAAATCAGATTTCAATTTGGCAAGAAGGCGGCCTGGCGGTCAGTGCCTTGGTCAACGACAACGTTGAATCAGCAATCAGTTTGCTCAGCGAATCCATTCTTAGTGACGAGCCTGAACGTCGAGACGCTTCGGCAAGACAATCCATTGAATTGGCAATGGATGCGATTTTCGATCTTTCCAATTCGTTCGGAGAACAGATTTCGAAATTTCGACGTGAGCATGACCAGCTAAGTAATTTTTGGATGGCAAACGTTGTTGGGAGAGGACAACGGTTCGACGAAAGCCTTTCACATTCGGCGTTTGATCTATTGCAGGTCAGCTTGAATCCAGAAAATGTCGCGCCGAACGAACGACTAACAAAAGGCTATGGCAAGGATCTTGGAAAACGAATCATCGTTGGACCTTGGCTTGATGCGAGTATTGGCGGTTTAAGCCAACACCTAATCGACGTGGATGATTATCAAGCTCGCAAAGACAAATTGTTAATCGAGTGTCGTCATCAACTCGACAATCTTCCACAAACCACATCTTTGATCCATGTCGTTCAAGGACTTAATGGGATCGGCCACCGCCATTTGTCCTATCCTCAGCAACTACAAGCAACGGTGGATATGTTGAGACTTGTGGAAGAATCGCTAATCGAACAACCGACCATGATCAGTTTCGATTTTCCTTGGGCAGAACGTCTTGCGGGTGCTGTCGGTGGCGTCCATCCGTTGCAAATCGCGGATTCGCTGTTACGACAGGGGCTTCCAATCTCGTTTCTTGGATTGGATATCAATTTGGATTATTGGCCCAATGGAAGTGCGATTCGCGATCCATTGCAATGGATTGATCTCATCGACGTTTGGGCCCAGCTTGGTTTGCCACTGATTATTTGCCTTAGATTGCCCACCAATACTCCATTTGATGAAGACTCAACCATCGCGGACCGAACGGTTAACCAAACGCGCAGCAATCTGACTGATCAAAATCGAATTGACTACCTTGATACCGTCTTGCCGATGCTGGTCGCTCGTCCTTCGGTTCACGGATTAGTTTGGAATCAGTGGAGCGACAACGATGACACTAGATTTCCTTATAGCGGAATTGTCGACAGCCAAGGCCACGAAAAAACTGACATTCTTGACGCAATCAAACGGATGCGTTCTGTGATTCAGAAAGACTGAATCAGCACATGGAGTAAATGGAAAAGCGATGCACGTATTTCCTATTCAAGTTCTGAAATCAGCTTTTTCAACATTCTCACGCGAAGAATGTTGCCGTGCGACTGAGCAACCTTTTGATTGCTTAAGACTTCGATTGCTTTGTCGTAATCTTTAAGCTTCTCATGCGATCTGCCCAACAGATAGGTCACCGCATCATCCCAACGACTGGCGCCTTGCTTCCGCAGGATCTCCAACCAATTCGCGGAAGCATTCATGCTTCCGTTATCAAACAAACACTGGGAAAGATACAAACCAGCATCACGCTTGATCAAACGCATCTGAGCCTGCACGCTTTTAACCTCTCGGTTGAACGACTGAACGTCTTGATCGGCCTCTTTACGAATCCCAAGCCTTCTTTGTTGTTTGCGATCAGAACCAAGGTTTTCAATTTGTTCGTCGGTGTAATTAAGACGTTGGCAGCTTTGAATCGCACTCAAACTCAAACCACGCGGATCGACAGAAAACTTACCCTTGAAGAATCTTGCTCGGGCAGTTCGATAAACAACGAAATTGTCGATGTAATATTCGTCGGTGTAGTACCAAATCAACTTGTCAGCCATAACATTGTTGGACGTTTGCTCAAGCGCGAATCGTACAGCTTGCCGGAATTGATGCGTCTTGAAAGCGATGTCCCACGGCTTGATCTCAACGCCTTCCGTTTCAGGAAGCCTACTCGCGATGTCGTCTGCCTTGAACGCCAGGGTCAACTTATTGTCGCCGACCAACGAACTTTCCAAACCCAACATCCGTTTGGAAACTGATTCAGGCGACACATAGATAAAACCTTCGAGATCTTTGAGTTGATCTTCGGTGACCCAATAGTCAGTATTCTCTTCAAGTGATTCTTCATTGGTCAGATCCAACGAACGAATCAAATCTGAATCCTCACGAACCTGCGTCAAAGTGGCGATTGATCCGACTGCTTCACCAGAGATTGGCAAGCCAAGTTTTGTATCGAAAAGGTAGTACTCGCTACCAACCGCGACGCCAACAACCCAGGGACGTAAGTTTCCATCTGAATCTTTGACGGACAGCATGACCGAATCGATGCCAAGATGACGAAGCCCGAGCATGAAAAGTTTCGCCCGCTCAACGTAGTCACCTCGACCGTACAAGAGTACTTGCCAAGGATAACGCGTATAACCGAGCCCCGGCACGCCTGAGGCCGCGAGCCCTTCGTCGTTATCGATCAATTTCGCTTCTTCGATTTCGTCTTCCGTCAAGTTCGGGTCAGCATTGAGCTGAATATTGCGTACGACCCAATCAAAAACTGCCAAACTCTCGGCAAGTGTTTCGCTTTGCTTTTCTTCAATATTGGGATGAAGCTTCGCAACGACATCGACCAAAACGTTTTCAGCATCCTCTTCTGGCTTGTAGTTGTCTGCCGCCAAACGATATAGCTCAAACGGATTTAGCTGGTTGGAATCCATGACGCGCTCTGCGATCTGAGTCACCCAAGCCGACTCCTGCAAGTAATAGGCGTCGGTGCTTAAAAAGCTCAATTCGTCGTTGCGATTTGTCAGCTCAAGCGTTTGACTCGCATCAAATAACGGCTTTGACATTTCGTCCATCGTCCATCGGCTATCAAGATCTTTCAAGCGTTCATCTGATGTCGAGACCCAACGATTAAGTCCCGTTGAAATTTTGTCCCTGAATTCCTTTTGCGAAAACCGGATCTCGGAAAAAACAAACTCAATCGTACGAGAGAGATCATCAACTTTCGTCTTCTTGACTTCCGCGTCCATCATTTCCAGCAATGGATCGCTTGGTGGAGTACAACCCAAACAGCAAATCGCGAGTGTAAGCCCGAGGACTGCAAAAAATCGTTTTTCAAAACTCATCGAGTGATCCTTGATCCGTATTCGTACGGTTAAATTTTTGTCTATCAAAATTGTCTGGTTAGCGATTGGTTGGCTTAAACCGACAATTCATGAATCTGTTTGAGTCGCGTCAACAACGGCTTAATACGCTCAATCGGCAACATGTTTGGTCCGTCGCTTGGTGATTGATCTGGATTAGGATGCGTCTCCAAGAACACTGCATCACAACCCATCGCAACCGCAGCACAAGCCAACGGCTCAACCATTTCTCGGTCACCGCCTGTTTTTCCGCCAGCCGCACTTGGCTGTTGAACGCTGTGCGTTGCATCAAAAACGACCGGTGGTCCAAGCTGTTTCATTTGAGGAATCGCTCGCATGTCATTGACTAATCGACCGTATCCAAAAAACGTTCCACGCTCGGTCAGCAAGATATCCTTGCATCTCGATTCTTCTAGTTTACCAACGACATGCTCCATATCCCAAGGTGCCATGAATTGGCCCTTTTTTACGTTGATCGCACGTCCGGTTTTCGCGGCTGCAACAAGTAAGTCGGTTTGGCGGGCTAAAAAGGCAGGAATCTGGAGCAATTGACAAACCTCACCCGCGGCGGCTGCCTGCTCAGGTAAGTGAATATCGGTCGTGACGGGAACACCAAAAGTAGTTGAGACCTCGTCAAGAATTTTAAGGCCTGACTCAAGTCCTACTCCACGATACGAATTCAAACTAGTTCGGTTCGCCTTATCGAACGAAGCTTTGAAAATCAGTGGCAAATTTAGCTGTTCACAAGCCTGTTTAAGGGCATCGGCAATTTCCAGCATCAGATCTCGCCCATCAATGACACAAGGCCCAGCAATGACCAGGAGCGGATGCCCAGCACCGCATTCTATTTTTGTATTGGGAGATTCGATTTGAACTGGATTGTTGGGCACTAAAACTCACCGATTCAGCGAAGAAGTTGATTTTGATTGGAGGAACACCGCCAAATTCTTGACGTGATCGCTAGATCCATTTTGACAAATTTATGCCTCAATTGCAGCCCACTTAGCCATGAATCAACCCAACCAAGGAATCAATTTTTCCGTCGATTCAAATTTCAAGGAACGACGACGCGTAGAAACTTTGGAATCGCTTCAATTTCAAGTGGCAAAACTCCGCCCGGATCGCCATCGAGTTGATAAGGAACACGTTCATCAGACTCAATAACGACTTTTTCGAACTGCCTAAACTCGGTTTGTGCCCATCGACGATGTTGCCTCAGCACAACGGCCGACAAGTAAAACAAACCCCGAATCAAATTCCCACCACGAAAAGTACACAAATCCAATCGCCCGTCCTGCGGATCGGCGTCGGAAATAATCGGTAAGTTCATCGCGTAACGCGGCACGTTGAATATGAAAGCCCATTTGGCCGTCAAAGTCTTGGTCTCACCGTGGGCGCGAACTCGAATTTTTGGATAGCGATAACTACTGATCGCCCCGACAATTGGCTTGGCATAGGACAAGTGATTGATATGGCCCGTTCGTTGCGAATGGAGCCGATGAACCACGTCGGCATCGAATCCACAGCTTGCCATCACCAAAAACAATTGGCCGTTTGCTCGCCCTGCGTCAAGACGCTTTGTCTTGCCCTCAATAATCATTTTGCAAATTGCGCTGGGATCCGCGGTCAGACCAAGATATTTGGCCAACAGATTTTCAGTGCCCAGCGGCAGAATTGCGATCGGTGTTTGCGGCTCAAGACAATTCGCCAACAACGCGACTGTTCCATCACCACCAGCCGCCACAACGGTTCTCAATTCACCTGAATCAGACAGACGATTGGATTCGGATTTGACTTTTTCAATGTCGGTTAAAAGTACGACCGTTAAACCAGCAGAAGTCAGCTCGTTTGCCAACTGATCGACGATGCTTCGCTGGTCACTTGCTCCCGACTTCGGATTTACCGAAACCACTACAGTCTTCGCCAAATCCCCAAGCCATTCCACTTCGCCTGATTCAGCGTTAGCCATTGGTTGATTTGACTTGTCTTCCATGCTTCAAATTTAACAAATACAGACAGAATTGTTGACAGCGCAAAACCTGGCAAATCAAGAAGCTGCGATATCGCTTGGTCAATCTTGAAACATGGATTCTTTCGTGGTCGTTGCAGTTTGCAACATCAGTGTGCAGGAACCACCAAAAACTAACGTAACGGCGGCTCCTTTTAAAAAATTATCTTTGGCACGCCAAATGCCTTACTTGTGAAGTGTTGGGAAGCCGAGAAGTCTGATCAAAAAGACTTTCTTGGTAACTCACCAACCCGTGAGGTCTCTGGATCTTAATTTCAACGTGATTGCCTTGCCCCTAATCACTTTGATTGTCAAATCGTATTTGACACCCAGAGGCCTCGCCTAACGGGTTTTTCTTAACCGGTTTTCGAACAGGTCGCAGACGAGGAAATCGCAGCCGCGAAGTTCCCTTTGGCAAAGTTATTGTTTCGGACGGCAATTCACTTTTGCATTGCGTCGCCGCCAGAGTGACGCCGATCCATTTTCGCTCGCATCTTTTCGCTGCCTTCATCAAGCAGGCGTTGTTTCTCGCCATCGATCGAACGTTTGACTTCTAGCAATCGGACAAACTCATCGTTGCTGCATGGTTCACGCTCACCAGTCAACACCCTGGGATCGTCAAGAACCATCATGTGTCCATGATCCGATGTCAAAATCAAACACGTTTCGTCCCAATTGCTATTGTTCTCGACCCAATTCGTGATCGTTGTGAAAGCTTCTTCGCCACTGAACACCGCTCCTATTGCATCATCAATATTGTTGTTATGAAGCGCCCAATCGACGTCGCCGGCTTCGACCATTAAGTAAAACCCCTTGTCGTTTTTTTCCAACAATTCCAAAGCGGCTCCTGTCATGTCGCTAAGTGTTGGGTTTTCTGAAATGTCACCTGAAGTGTAAACGTCAATTTTGGATTCACCTCGAGTTGGGCGAAAATCTCCATCCGCTGTTTTGTAAGGCAGATGCCCACGCGGACCACCAAAGAATCCAAAAAATCGTTTCCCGCTACTAATCGCTTCCGCAACGCCTTCAGACAAGACTTTCTTGCCGCTCTTTCCGACAGTTCGCTGCGCAACGACATACTTGCCGCCATTGAGATGGTCGACTCTTTCAATATCCAGATCAGAAATGTACTTGGTGCCGGGAATAAAATTTAAGCCTTGATTCTCTCGATCATCATCCTTCAACTCGCCCCAACCACACCCAATCAGCACATCAACTCCAGCGAGCGAATCATACCGGTGAGCGACTGACCGCAAACCCAGCAGATCACGCGAAATATCCTGATAGTCATTCCGCGTCACGTTATGTGAATAAACACAAGCAGGAGTCGCGTGCGAAATTGGAACACTAGTAACAACTCCAACCGCGAATCCATCACGCTGCATTTGATGTGCGATTGAGTCCAACTGCTTGCTATTCGGGTCCACATTAATCGCGGCGTTGTAAGTCTTGTAGCCGGTTAGCATCGATGTCGCAGACGCCGCCGAATCCGTGTACGGGTGTTGTACATTTTTTCGTTTACCCATTAGGTATGAATTATCATCTGGACCATTCCAGGGTGTAGAACCTCCAAATTTCCAACTGTAACCGCCACCTTTATCGTCATTTTTTTGCTTTACAATTTGCGCATCGACATCATGCTTGCTCGTTCCATCGTGGGGACTCGTCACGCAAAACCCGAATTCCGTTTTCGCTTTCCTGTAATCCAAAAACGCCAAGCCCGTTCCGCGCCCCTCGGTGTAAAGCACTTCTTTGTTTTTGTAGATGGACGCCGCGCGGGTTGTATTCCAATCCATCCCGTCAAAGACCATCAAGATGACATTTCGCTTGCCTGATTTCCAAGCCAATTCTTGTAGGCGATAAACGTCCGTCTGATCAAAATATTCTGCTTCAGGATTATGTGTCTCGGCTGGAAGCTTTCCATAGAGTTGGGTGATTTTTTCAGCATTGCGGTAACAAGAATTTTCGCCATTGACCGATTCCAAACTCATTCCAAAACTGTAAACCGGAATCAGCCGATTCGAATGGTTGGTCCAATTTGAGAACTTGCTCTTACGATTTCCCCAGTGAATCCAGTCCGATTGCTCCAACTCGATGGCTTGAAATTGAAACGTTCGAATCGCGTCATTCGATGCTTGGCCAAAACAGTTGGCGCAAGCACTGATCAGGAAAACGGTACATATCAACGGTTGCAAAAAACTCATGAACTTAGCTCTAGAAAAACCGAATCGAATCGCACTAGGCTACCAGCCTAATGTCAAATCGATATTAAGAAAGAGTGAATTTTGTCGCGAATATTTGGTGCAGCAACGCACTTGAAAATTACGACTTTGGCTCGGCAAGCACACCATAAGAATCTGGTCGACGATCCTTCATCCGATGGACTTCATGCTCGCCCGGAATGCTGACCAGATGTTTGTTTCGGGCAAGCGACGGATCTATCGTGGCGTACAAGATCTCTTCATTGGCGTGATCAGCAAATGCCATATTCGCCCCGCGCGGATCACAAATTTTGCTTTTACCAATAAACTCAAAACCACGCTCGGTTCCAATCCGGTTGACCGACATGAAGTAAACATGATTCTCTAACGCTCGGGCATTGGGAATCACGTCGGCAGTCAACCCAGACGTTGGCGGCCAGTTTGTCGGAAGCGTAATCAGGTCGGCACCTAAAACCGAAAGTGCTCGCGCAGCTTCTGGAAACGAACTGTCATAACAAATGTTCATTCCAATTCGAACTTGAGGTGTCTCGATCACGTCGAAAGGGCGATCGCCTGGAGTTGTGAAACGATCAACGCCCAAATGTGGCAGATGAATCTTGCGATAGGTCCCCAGCACTCCGTCAGGCCCAACGAGGGCAAGAGAATTAAAAATGCGGTCACCAGCGAGTTCCAACAAACCAAACACAACCATCGTCTTATGCTCGGCACACATCTGATGAACCCGCGTAACTGACGGACCATCAAATGTTTCCGAAACTTGTTTGGCTTCTTCGAGCGAAGTGAAACAATATCCAGTCGTGGTGCATTCGGGAAAGACAGTGAGTTGTGCGCCGTTGGCTACGGTCTCTTTTAATTGAGATTCCATTTTGTCGAGGTTCGACTTTGCATCAGCGAACTCGATATCCATCTGCACGCCGGCGACTTTAAATTGAGACATGATTTTGCTTTTGAGACTGAGAGAGAAAGCTTCCAATGCACCCGCGACGTAGATTAGTTTTCAGCTTTTTGCGCCGCCAACATTCCTTGGACCTGTCGCAACAACGCTTGATTGCCTTGATTCTTGGGATCAATTTCGATTAACGCATCGACGTACTTCTTGGCTTCGATAGGTTTTTCAAACTTAATGTAATAGGTTGCCAACCCCATTAAATATCGCGGCATCGTTGGCTCTTGGCGATAGGCCTCAAGCAGATGCGTTTCGGTTTGGTCGAATTTCTGTTGCAAAAAAGAAGACATGGCAAATCGAAAATGAAGCCCGTGGGTATCGGCAAGGTCTTTGCTGCGCTCGATGTCTTTTTCTAACAGCCAATGCTCTTCAAAGCGAAGCTTGGCAGCCTCCAACCCAATCTGCTGCGATTGCGTCATGATTTGCTTAAGCAGGCCCGCCTTCATGCCGCCGCTTTGTCCCGATTGTTGCAACTGCTGCCGAAGCCGCGCCACATCGTCATCCAGCCTTGCGGCCAAATTGGATCGTGGACCTGCAAGATTTGGCTCAACAGCAATCGCGTTTCGGTAATCGTCTTTTGCTCGATCCAAATCACCGAGCATCTCATGAATTCCACCGAGCATCATGTGGTAAGGTGCCCGATCGTTTTCCAGATAGAGCGACTGCTTCAATTCGTCGAGCGACCTATCAAACCCTCGTCGTTGTTCAATATTCGTGTACGAATTTCTTGCCTCTGGTCCCAAAGCAATAAAGACTCTCGCAGCTTCAATGCGTACACGAGGTGAATCATGCGTGAACAAGTCTGCGATGGCCTCAGCGATTCGGCCAACTTCCTCTCCTCCGCGTCGCGCCACTCCTTCATACTGTTGACGTTCATTAATCCGCCCCAACTCCGCATCCAATCGAAGCAGCGCCGCTGAGACAACTTTCGGATTCGCATCGCTCAAAGATTCAAACGCTGCCGATAATGAGTCAGCACCACCGTCATTCACCAACTCGCTGAGGGCACTTGCGCGAACGATAGCGGGCACACGAACGTCGTTTGCCATTTCTACCAGACTTGGTACTCCCGCTTCGCCTTTGATCAGTCCGAGAGCAATTTGCTCGTAGTACTTCGTCTTATCAGGACCATTCGGATACCACTCGTTCGTTGCATCAAGCATGACTTGATTGACACGATTCAATTCCGCTGCAACTACTTCGTCACCATCTTCTGCGGCCATGATCCAATCGAGATATTGCAGAAGCGGCTTTTTTGATTCATGACCTGCCAATTTCTCCGTATCGATATGACAACCCGTACAGGCATTCGGAGTTCCAAGCGTCACACTCATTTCCGGACGAGGCACTCGAAAGCTATGGTCACGTCGAGAATCAACCATCATATAAGTCGTCGCAGGCATATGGCATTCTACGCAACTCGCTCCGGGTGTTCCCGGCTGGTGATGATGATGACTGGGCGAATCGTATTTGCCCGCCGGATGTTGATGGCAGGAAGTGCACAACTGGTTATTGTCAAATTTGACTTTGGTTGAGTGCGGATCGTGGCAGTCGGAACAACGAATTCCGTTGTGATACATTTTGCTTTGCGTAAATGAGCCGTAGACGTAATCTTCATCGCGGATCTGCCCATCGGCGTGATAGATCGGATCAGCAATCACTTGCGTTGCGAAATAGTCATCGAAATTGCATCCGGGCTTAAATCCATCCACGACCATCGTGCGGCGTGAATGACAGGGCGCACAACTTTCGATTTGCGGAATATTACTTTCGGTTTTCAGCTTGGCCAAACCGAATCCGTGATTGCGATCCCAAAACATGCTTTTCCGACTTGCCAGCTCAACGTGATAACTTCCCGGTCCATGGCAAGCTTCACAACTCACGTCGATTTCGGCGAACGTCGTATGGTAAGCGTTGCCCAACAGGTCGAAATTCTTTTTAAGATCCGTACTGTGACAGCTTGCACAACTCGTGTTCCAGTTTTGCGTGATCCCAGTCCAGTGAAGCGGGTCATCGGGATCAAGCTTGTCATCGACATCGGGTGGGTTGAGGTAAAACCACTTCTTCTTATTCGTATCCCAAGAAACTCTTAGAACCTGAACGCGACCAATTTCGTTTTCTTTCGCGCTGTCAGGACGATCTAGCTCAACCATATATTGCTGCAACGGGCGAACACCGAAAACGTATTTGACTTCGAAGTCGGACATCTCGCCGTCCGGGCCTTCGGTGTTGATCATGAATTTTGAACCGTCGCGAAACATCCGCGAAGTAATTCCGTGATGCTCGATCGTTTGGTCTTCAAAATTGGCCAACACAAACTCGTCCGTCGCCAAGTCCATGGCCAGATCGTGATCGGACCCGTGAAACAAATTCGCCTGAGTTACATGACACTGAACGCAAGAATCACGCCCAACATAATTGCTACTGATTTCGTCCGGCGAATCACGATACCGATCAGCCATGCCGATCCCAACGGCGATGATCAACGCGACAAGAAGAATTCCCACACCAACTTTGCGACTCATTAAAACGTAGACTCTATTTTGGTGGATTTGAAAAACTGCTTGCTAACGGACGCTTACAGTCTAACTTCCTATCCCGCAATTCACTACGGGCAAACTGCCTGCTCTTGGACGATTTGATTTTTCTCTGCGAACGTTAAAATAAGCCGGCGGAATCTAGTTCTCAAACACACAGTTCCGGTCGAAATCCACGATGTCTTCTTCTCAAAAATTGCACGTCCAACTTTCAAGTGTTGAAGTCGAGCTTCGTGATCGCTGCGAAGAATTATCTGGCTCGACTTCAATTGGTTTAACATTTCCTCAGTTCAGAAACTCAGATTTTACGCGGGACATGCTGTTTTGGTTTCCTCATGAAACCCCAAGCGGTGTGTCGACTGCGATCGTCAGCTCTCGTGCCAGCCAAAAACTTGACGAACACGGTCGTTGGTTTGATGCGCTTCGAACGGAAGCGACCCATCTGGCAGATGGAAACAATTTTCTCGTTTCTGCAAACGGAACCACCACGGATGGATTTCTAAACCGGCTCTCTGATCTTTTTCATATCCCACTCTTGTCTTTTGAACCTTTTCCAAAGAAAGTTGATACTCAATGGTTCAGACAGTTATCAATCACCAATCCTGACAACGGCCTCCATTCAACATGCTTTTTCAAACGGCTCGAATTAAGTGAACATCAAGATTCGAAATCGACAACCGATCGGCTGCTAGTCGAATCCGCTCGCTCAGTCGTGCTGCTATCTGTTCGAAAGAATGGAAACATTCACAACTCGGCTTTGGCACGACTTGAATCAACCGACCAAGCTCCAACCAGACTTCTCGTCAATCGCAGTCTGACTACGAAAACGGTTGAATCTGAACTACGCGACAAGGGTGCCGTGGCGTGGTGGGTTTACGATGAGCTCGCCGATTCAGAAGAGCCTGCAACTACCCAAGCCCCAAAGCTCGTTGCCTCTGCGGCTGCGAAGATACTAACGATCGACGAAATTCGAACGGATCAATATCTTGCTCACTGGACAAGGCGTCGCGTTGGCCCTTGGCCTGACCAAACCACGCCAGAGTACTTGGATGACTTAATCTTTCAAACGTCACGTCGAATTCACGGCGAGCTTTCTACACTGTGTCGAATTCTTGCCTGTGATCGAATCATGGGCACGAACGACTTAACCCGTG
>CAYMFZ010000088.1:0-13729 GCA_964389585.1 uncultured Pirellulaceae bacterium
ACGATCTGTTTCCACGAACCAATGCAAATAGACTATTTCACCTACGATAGACAACTGTTGGACCAGTGGTAGCGTTTGAACTCTGTCGATAAAGAGTAAGATAAAAGACCTGCGAACCAAACACGTATCGGCTCGATCACAACCCACCCCAGAAAGAAGAATTGAATTGGCCAAGATTCTGATAACCTCCGGCCCGACGCGACAATACCTAGATCCCGTTCGATACATTAGCAACGCTTCGAGTGGGCAGATGGGAAGTTGCCTTGTTCAAGCCGCCTTGGATTTGGGACACGAAGTTACGCTTATTAGCGGTCCTGTTCTTGTTGAATATCCGGCTGGTGCCAAACTGATCCCAGTCATCTCCACCGAAGACATGCTCGAGGCCGCCACCAAAGCCTTCGAAAACTGCGATGGAATGATTGGTGCCGCCGCGCCTTGCGACTACCGGCCTGTCGAAATCGCCGATCACAAGATTCGCAAAACCGGCGAAGTCCTCGAACTCAAGCTCATCGAAACGCCCGACGTGGTTGCGGCCCTTGGAGCGAATAAGCGATCGGACCAATGGACCGTTGGTTTCGCTTTAGAAACAGAAGACGCCCGCTTCCGCGCGATCACAAAACTTCAACGTAAATGCTGCGACCTCGTCGTTCTCAACGGAGCAACGGCGATCAACTCTCTTGAGAACGATGTCGAGATCATCGCGCCGTCGGGTGACGTGGTCGAGGCTGCATCTGGCTCCAAACAAAAAGTTGCCGAACGAATTCTGTCGGTAATTCAATCGCGCTTGATCAAGTCTTAGGTCGCAATCGTCAATTCGTTGACAACTGAATCATTGCAACCTAAAGCCTATCCCAAAACTAAGCTTCTTGATCAACAGTGAGCCGAAGGCGCTAGCCTCGGGCCAAGACAACCAGCAAAATAAACCACTCGCTCAACTGGCCCGAGGCTAGGTTCACAAGTTTTGGAACAGGCTCATACAAGTGCCAAGATCTGCCTTGGAACGAGTAAGAACGGGAGTAAATCGAAAGTAAGGCTTTACGATGAAACAACGCAAAACCTAGGCACTCGGCGGCGTCAGTGCCAGCTTCAACTCATCAAGACTCATTTGAATTTGCGAATTCAACTCTGGCTCCAATTCAAATTGTCCGAATCGAACTTCGTTAAACAATTCAGTAATCTCATGAACGGTTGACTGAATCAAACTTGCTGAAGGGTGAGATTGAAAATGCTGGGCGACTTCCTGGGAAAACTCCCGGTGTGTTTGACTAGGGCCACGCTCCAACTCTACGCTTGCCAACATCCGCTCCATTTTTTGGTAAAACGCTGTCGACTTGTGTTTCGAATCGCGATCTAAAACCCAGGCACCCAAACTCGGTGCGATTAACGAGATCGCATCAGCGACCAGACGCCGAAGAATTCCGACGCCTCGTTTCGCTTTTTTGCGTGATCCTCGACGAATCGAACGCAGCCATAGCACGAAAACAATTAGACCAAAGACACCAAACGCGCCGACTTGAACAGACCGCTTGCGAAAAAGTTGAGACGATCGTTTTAACTGGGATTCCAAACGGTCGACATCCAGATACTGCAAGAATCGAAAAACTGGAAGCGTTATTGGCGAGTTGGTATTCGAGCTTTCTCCATCCATCCCCAAAACATAATCGTCCCAAACCGTCCGTGCCAAATCGAGTGTGTTATCACGGATACTTCCGTTCAACGCGTCACTCGAAAGCGGAGTTGGGTCGAGAATTCTCCAAGCACCTCCAACTCCGGCTTCTCCGTCGTCGAACATCTCTTGAGAACAATCACCGGGTCGTAAATAGGCTTCGACCCAAGCGTGTGCATTTTTTGCACGAACCATGAATCCGCCGGTCAGCTTGTTTGGCTCAGCACCATAAAACCCAACCACCAATCGAGCAGGAATGTCTTGTCGGCGTAGCATCAACGTCAATGCCGAAGCGAACAACTCGCAATGGCCTCTACGGTGATTGCGAACGAAATCCTCGATAGGATCCAACTGTTCATCGCGTTCTATGTTTCGAAAATCTAACGTGTAGCTAAACCGATTAGGGTCCAACAGATAGCTTTCCATCTTTTTTAGTAGTGACAATCGGTCGCCATTTTCTTCCTCATTTTCACGAGCCAGGCGATCGGAAGCCTCAACAATTGCCTTGTATCGACCAGGCTCGATCTGCGTCAACCATTCGTGTTGAGGCCAGTCGTCTGCCATCGAGAGTGTTTTTCGATTGGAGGCACTTGAATTTGAAAGATAGGGCCAAGCCTTACAGAATTCACCGTTCGGTTTGATCAGCGTACCACCCTCATAGGGATAGGGAGACATATCAATTAGATCGTCAATCTGACATCGAGTCAGCGCAGAAACTTCATGACAAAACGTAATCTCTTCAGGCGTTTTGTTGGTTTTAAAATAGGGCATCACACTGTAAAGCAAGGGATCAATTGTCTCTTCCATTGTGATCGTCTGATAAGCCGCGATTCCATTTTGCGGATAGGATCCGACACGTTGGTAGAGAGACTTATTAACACGATCATGGGGCGCGACCCAATTGGTTTTTCCATCTTGAATCACCAAACTGGAAAGTGCCAACCCGCGGAAATAGACTTCTTGGCCCGCTATGTCGATCGGTTCTCCGCTAGAAATTTCGGTAAAGTTCACTCTGAACATCAATTGATTCGAAAGCGAAATCAATCCACGTTCGTCAAGATCGACCGACTTGGAAACTCCCGTCGACGTAACTTCAATGTTTGTCGGACCGTACCATGGCTTTGCATGGCGCGGCACAAGATAAAACAACACCGAAGTAAAAATTGTGGCGACAACTAGCCATACCCCAAGATGCCACAACATCGAGAAGACTTTCGATTTCGGTTGCTCCCTGTGGTTAACAAACATCAATGGAGCGACTTTGGATTCGGGAGTTGCGGTACTGGCAAGCGTCAAACGAGTAATACGACTTGCCGTTCGACGGTCACGCCGTTTCAAGTCAAACGAATCCGTATAGACAGACTGAAGCACCATCACTGTTCCGGCTACAAAAAAGTAAGCCATGAATAACAGACCGGCTTCCAAGTCCAAAGTAAAAATTGTCCCGACAACGACCTGAAGTAAGCTGAGTACGAGAATCTGCCAATTCAAGCGTGGAATCTTTTCCTGAAACATCAATACGGTTTGCAGGTAGACCAGTAGGTTCGCAACCGAGATAAGCTTGCCAGTGCTGTCTTCGGAGAAGAAATCCTTCATCGCCAAAAACAAAATTACGATCGAAGCCAAATTCGCCAGAAAACCATCAATTCGAAAAAGCTTAAAAATATCCGTGACGAAAAATCCAATGGTCGCGCCAATGAAGGCAATCACGATCAAGCGAGAACTTTCCAGCCCCAACCCGAGTAAAGCGCTGCTAACCAGCGCCAACACAAACAACGCGATCTGAATCAATCGTTCTAGCTTTAGCATTCTTCCAACCTCTCGGAATGCTGCTTCAGCCGATCTAAGTCGCTTGAGTCATTGGAAAGCGTAAACATCGACTTGAATTCGACGGAATCAACCTCGATCCAGCGCACCAAGGGAAGCAAACGTCGAACTCGTTTTGCTAATGGGTCCGCTTCCATGCCAACGGCGTCGGATTGTTGCTGAGCTGCATCGAACGAACCTGGACGAGGACGTGAGCTAACAATATAGATGGGCGTGCCGTTGGAGACCGCGTTTGCGACTTGCAATAAATTCTCGAAAAGCTGTGGAGCATTTGTAGGTTTGGAAACAGCCAAACGCTTCATCACCTCTGAAATAATTCCATGCTGCGTTCGGCTGTGGCAAAACTCAGACTCCTCACCGCAAACACCAACAGCGACCTGGCCTTGAACAGCGTTTCCGATTTGCAAAATCGCGGTCGCTGTAAAACTAAGAGCCAATTCACATCGTTGAATAGATTCCGCGTCCGTCGAACCAATCGAATGCAAATCCAACATCAAGGCGAAATCGCGATTGTTTTGCTGATCGTGCTGCTTCACGATTGGCTGACCGTACTTGGCACTTGTGCGCCAGTGGATATTTTTTTTACTGTCGCCCGAACGCCAAGGGCGAAGCGCGTAAAACTCATCTTCCTCCAATGACCTCTGCCGCTTAACCGTATCCGAGCCACTGGCAATGGATTGAACGCGTCGTTCCCAGGTCGGATGAAGTTGACCAATCTCCGGCCCGACAAACAGCGTTTCCGACTTTGGAAAGTGAATCCGGCTGACGATTAATCCGAACGGAAAACTCGTAGACAACTCGGCGGGACCAATTTGATACTTACCTCGCTGCGAAAAAAACGTTCGAAAGGCTTGAACTTCCGAGCTGCCCGCGTTGACTCGTAAGAATCGAATTTTGATCTCAGACTGATTTTTTTTGAGCTTGCGTTTGCGAAACCGCTTAAAGATCTCGCCAAACCATCGTCCCAACCAGCTTTCGGTACTTGTTTCTGACTCATCCAAAAGTGGTTGCATTGTTTGATTTGCATCAGACAAGCGAGTGATGCGATCGGTAATCACGACATTCCATGAAGCCATTCCGAAAAAACGGTTTTCGCAAGACCATTG
Source organism: uncultured Pirellulaceae bacterium (assembly GCA_964389585.1). GTDB lineage: Bacteria > Planctomycetota > Planctomycetia > Pirellulales > Pirellulaceae > Mariniblastus. Next base: position 4,600 of record CAYMFZ010000088.1, read on the forward strand.
CACACTGGCGATTTCACCCGCATGCAACCGTTTCGGCAAGCGACGCGAAGCGGTGAATGACTTTAGCCAGCGGATACTCGCCCGCCAGTTCAAGAGAAGTGCTGCGTACATCATGCCAGCCATGATGATCAACAAATTTACATTGCGAAGAACGGCACCGACAGTGATGAATCCAAGCACCACCAAGAACACCCAGCCTTCGGGCGTAAGCTTTAACTCGCTGAGATCGTTTTTTCGTCGCCGTCGACCCATGTTTTGACCACTAGTCGTTCGAGATTGATAGTCTTAAGAAGGAAGTTCAATATTGCTGACGATCTCAGTGATCACCGCTTCCAACTCTTCACGTTGCCCGCCTTGCATACCACCACGCATTTGAACGCGATGACCTAGTACGACTACTGCAAGTTCTTTGGCGTCATCGGGGATCGCGAAACTTCTTCCGTCAATAAAAGCCAGAGATTGAACGGCGCGATACCAAGCCAACGCCCCTCGCGTGCTGACGCCAACCGCCAACTCAGGAGAATCGCGAGTGGCGTGGACGATGTCCAGCATGTATTGCGTGATCGACTCTTCAACGACGACATCACGAACAGCGTTTTGCATTTCAAGAACGCGCTGCCAATCGCAAACGGCCTCTAACTCCTCCACGGGTTCACCGCCGCGATGGCCTTTGAAAATTTCAGCTTCGAATTCCCGATCAGGGTAACCCATCGAAATCCGAATCAAGAAACGATCCAGTTGGCTTTCGGGTAACACATAGGTTCCTTCAAACTCAAATGGATTTTGCGTCGCGATCACCATGAACGGCTTGGCCAGTTGGTGAGTCGTGCCATCGACACTGACTTGAGCGTCGCTCATCGCCTCCAGTAGGGCACTTTGCGTTCGTGGCGGTGCACGGTTGATTTCATCTGCCAGCACAAAATTACTGAAAATCGGCCCTTCATTAAAAATGAATTCCGACTGCTGCGAGTTGTAAATCGAACTTCCAACGATGTCGCTGGGCAACAAGTCGGGCGTGAACTGAACCCGACAAAACGAACCCTTCACGCTGCGCGAAAGTGCTTTGCCCATCAGCGTTTTTCCTACGCCCGGCACATCTTCAAGCAGAACATGTTCGTCCGCAAGCAACGCCACGAGGCAGAGCCGAGCCACATTTTTCTTCCCCAAGACGACTTTGGCGATGTTGTCTTGTAACGCTGAGGCGCTTTTTTGAAGCTCTTGGAGAGGAACCAATTCCGTTGGCAAATCATCGAAAATGGCTGAATCTTTTTTGTCCAAACTTCACCGTCCCGGTCGTCGATTTCTTACGAATTCTCATTTCGAATTCCGTTTCCGAATTTCTCATGCACATTCTACCGTTTATCTCGCTAGATGTCTTGCCGTTAGTTCGTTGTTGCCTGTTAGATTGGCGCATTAAAAAAGGCCCCTCAGGACCTTTGAAATATGTAAGTTTTCCCACCCGAAGGCTTGTGCACGCAGGCTACTTTTTACCGGTGACTTCTTCTGTTCGCCAAGGGAACTCGCCCGGAAAATCGCCGAACAAGCGAAGCTCAAAAAACAAATTGAGCGTGGCTAACGTAACGCAGACCAAAGCGACCAACAACATTGCATCGTAGATTGTCATTGAACTGAGCAGCGATTTTTTTTCGCCAGATTCACCAGATGTCTCATCAGACGTCAGTCCAACTTCGTCACCAATTGCATCGCTGGCTGATTCAACTTGATCGACGGATTCGTCGAGCAGTTCTGCGCCGCCTTCGAGGATATCGGACATAATTACAACTCAAACAGTCTGGATCTTAGTATTTGCCGGCGTCAATAAAGAACATGATGGCGGCAGTGGTCAAAAACACGAACGAGAGAATCAACATCACGGTGTAGATGCTGAACCCCTGTTTTCGATAAGCAGGTGGTGGAGGAGCAACTGCGGTTTCTGGCATCAGACTTTCGTCGCCAGTCGTCTCCATGAGTGCATCACCGAAAGCGTCGTCACCGAAATCAGAATTTGCTAGTGACATGATCGCCCTCCCGTACATTGTCGACTTTGAAATCAGGATTCATACGAACCGCAGAAAGATCGGGCTCCGTCTTGATCACAGTCCCTTTACCAACGAATCGACCACGACGGTAAACGTCCAATTGATGTCCAACGCGAATTCCGTCGTCAGTACCAAGGCTGATTGCAAACAAACCATCTGCATTAACTTTGACTACGAGTCCATCAAGTTGAGGAACGATGTGATCAGTCAAAGAGTCTTCTGTCATTCCAACGTTGTTGAGAACGCGCTGAGTCTTGGCAAGCTTGGCTCGCATGTCGCCTTCTTTTTCGGTCAACGACGTAATTCGGTTGTTCAACTCATAAGTTACGTTCTGAAGATTCTTAACGTTGCTGTATTGGGTTGCGATGTCGTCAACATATTTTTTGTTAGTGCTTTGAAGAGCGGCCACGACTGCGTCCTGCGCTTTGATTCGAGCTTGGGCTTGCTCCAATTCAAACAAACGAGCTTGGGCGATTTCCGATTCTTTTCGAAGCTGTTCTTCTTTGCTTCTCAACGCTGCTTCGGCAGACTTCTTTTGAGACTCAAGTCGGCCAAGCTGAGCCGCACGACCAACACGTTCTGCCGCCAGCAATTTCTCTTTCTCGGTTGTGCTGACCTTGGCTTCGTTGGCGATATTCTGAGCTTGGGTGGCCTTCGCATTCATGTCTGCGGCGGCTTTCTTCCAGTTTCGGTGTGAAGCTCCAACCATCACGGAGATCACCAAGAAACAAATACTCATGAAGAAAATCAAAAGCGTAAAAATTTTGCCCATCAAGTTCATCAAGACACCTCGTTGTAGTCAGATTCTGACTAGATTACTTTGCCAAATTCAAAAGTGACGATCAGCAGAGATTCCCCGTTTTTCCCACGAAGAATTTCGTCAACCTCGACACCCACCAACACGTCCGTCAACTTCTGAAATTATACTTGCGCGACTTTTTGCATGCCAATGATTTAGGGAAATATGCCCAAATGTTGGGATTCCGCGAAACCGGACCTGCTTAAGTTACATCGACCAAGGACTGCTATCGATTCCCACGATTCCCCGCCATTGAGCGAAAATTGACTGGCTCACGCACGTTTTGGCGCTTTCGTAAGAACGACCATTGCAATCGGTAAGACCCGCCATTCGATCCCGTCCAATTTATCGGCGCCACATTCCGGTCAGTCCCAGTAGATCGAGGGGCTTAGACAGTTGGTTGAATTCTGAAGAGCCTATTTTAGTCGAAAATCGACGACCACCGCTCGATGGTCCGATCCGACATCCATGCCTACTCGATGCCCCGTCGCCAAAACATCCGGGCCGTGCAGCACATGGTCAATCTTCAACGCCCCCAGCCAAGTTGGAAAAACGTACCAAGTCGGAGCAACGCCAAACGCCACCGAAGCGTCCTGAAGGCCACCTGTGGAAAGAATGTCAGCAAACACCGGCGACCAAGGGGCTAAATTGAAATCGCCCGCCATGACATTGAAACTGCTCGAATCGAATCGACCCGCCACGTTCTGGAGCTGCTCATCCCGAGCTCGCGTATTGCCTTGACTCAAGGGTGGAATCGGATGAGTCCCGATAATTCTCAGGGGTTTGGGCAAATCAAAACTCGCCAGACCATCGGCGGCGTCAAATCTCACGTCGATCGAAGGAAGCTGAAGCGTCTGTGAAGGAAAAACTTCGATCGACGACCAAGCGTGCTTGGAAAGAAAGGCGATGCCAAAATTGTCTTCTCTCGTTTCAAACCGCGTGAACTCATAGACATCGTTCAACGGCTCAAGCGCCTTTTTCCAAGCCGCGTCGATCTCCATCAAGATCACAAAATCGGCTTGCTCAGCTCGAAGCAAGTCAATGACCGACTGGTACCTCCCGTTTCGCGTCAGCACGTTGAGTGAAATGATTCTGAATCTAGCTTCTTGCAAAGAATCGTCTGACGATGCCTGCGATTCAATTCCAGAAACTCTCACAAGCGGGCCAACCATATACGGCCAGATCGGAATCGCGTTGATGACCAAGGCAACAAAGCAAACGAGGAACATTCTCCATCGCTTTAAAATTGCCAACCCAATCAAGACGACAAACAACCCGAACGCCCAGTGCAATTTGAATTGAGCAAACAGATCGGCTACCCAGTGCTGCGTAGCCATCATCGAAACAATCGTCACGACGACGCCGATCAAGCCGCAACCCGCGATCATATTCGAGATAAACGAGGGTGCTGCATCCGAATTGGACTGTTGCCTGGAAGCCTTCAAAGGCGATTGAGTCATTTCAAACCCGCGTTCGCATTACGTCTGAATAGGCGAAATACAATGTGTCCGCCGCATCGAATAAATGAACCAACAATGCCGCCCGCGCCCACATTCCGTTTCGAGCCTGTCGAAAGTACATGGCTCGAGGATCGGAATCTATCTCCGTTGGAATCTCGCCAACGATACTATCCCGAGGAAACGGGTGCAGAATCGGAGTATATGATTTGAGTCGATCAACTCTTTGTTTTGTGAGTCGAAATGGCTCCAGGTCTAACGCCGCGATTTCATTTTCTGTTTCACTCGAGTTATGCTCTCGCTGAATTCGCGTCATGTACAGACAGTCAATTTGCTCAAGCAATCCCGATCCGTTGTGCTGGGCATCGAGAGAATTCAGCTCGTGAACTTCTACGCCAGCGGCATGCAACCGCTTTCGCAATTGATCATCCAACGCCAATACGTCGTGTTCGGGCGAGATGAAAAACAGCTTCACACCTTCGTACTGGGAAAGAACTGTCGCCAAAGACCGAACCGTTCGCCCACGACCGATATCGCCACAAAACGCATAGGATTTATTCGTCGGCCCCGATCTTAGGTCGGGATAAGTCCTGCGAAGTTCACTCAATCGAGAATCTCTCCGCTCGGAACTTTCATCGAAATCAAACGTTCGCATAATCGTGTACATGTCCAACAACGCTTGAGTTGGATGCTCGTCGCTTCCCGCCCCCGCGTTGATGATTGGAATTGATCGTCGCTCTTGACCTTCGAGATCATTCATCAAATAGGCACAGCATTCGGCAAAGTTATCAATCTGCGACCGCATGATGATGAGGTCAAAATAGCTGCTAAACATGCGGATAGAATCCATCCGGGATTCTCGCTTTACCTCTGAAGAAGTCTTTGGGTCACGGACTTCGTTACAAGTCAAACCGAGGATTTGGCAGGCAGCCATAAAAGACAGGAAAGTGCGCGTCGACGGCTGAGTGAAGTAAAGCATCGCCCGCTTGTGCGCAAGTAATTCACGAAGCCGCTTGTTGCCTTCGGGATTGCGATTCATCCTTCGAATGATATCGGCTGAACGGCAAAGTTTATCGAGCAGCTTGGGGGTTAGCTGGGAGGCAGCAATTAAGTGCTTGAGTCGCCCCTGTCGCTGAAACTCAATATCTTTTTGTTCGGCGGGAAGAGCAAGCTTCGATTCGAACTCGGAAAATTCGGACATACTTTCTCAAGCGGGTTGACTGGGTGATTCGACAAAATGGTAATCAGTTTTTTGAAAAGTTGAAGTACCTAACTTGGAACAGCAAGTCGTTTCCAAACGCAGAACTGGCGTGCGTTTTGATTCGAACTTTCTTCCAGTCGTATTCACGAAAAAACGCGACGTGAATCATCACGTCGCGTTTGAGTATCTTCAAGCGAAATCCAAGTCTAACGTTATCGCTCAGCGAATTGCTTCTTTTGCAATTCCGAGCGAGCGGATGTTTGTGATCGCAAAGCCGCGTTTCGCTGTTCCATGGAACGCTGAGCCGTTTGAATGCCGATTCTTAATCCAGCGTCACTGGTGGCCAATTGGCTAGATGCTGACTTCGCCGTTTCGTGAACTAAGACATCAGCTTTGACGCCGATCTCACTTATCGGTTTCCCCTTTGGCGAATAGAATTTGGCCGTTGTCAACCGAACGCCGCCGCCAGAAACATTAAGAGGAAAGATGCCCTGTACGCTTCCTTTGCCGTAGCTTTGATGGCCGACGATGGTTCCACGCTCATGGTCGCGAATCGCAGCCGCGAAGATTTCACTTGCACTAGCTGAGTTCTCATCAACCAAAACGACCAAAGGAACTCGCCAAGTGCTAACTTGGTTCGCTCGGTGCGTGAAGTCTTCCATTGGATTGCGACCACGTGTTGAAACGATCACGCCACTTCCGACAAAACGATCAGCGACTTCGACAGACGCGGACAACAGTCCACCGGGGTTGCCACGAACATCGACGATCAGTGATTGCATTCCTTCACGATGAAGCTTCCAAAGGGCGGCGTCAAAATCGCGAGCCGTGGTTTTCTGAAAATTGGTCAAGCGAATGTATCCAACCGCAGTCTTCTCATCGACGATTCCGACTTGATCAACGCTAGGAATCTCAACTCGGCGTCGTTCAAGCTGAACCGTTTTCGGAACGTTGTTTCGAATTAATGTGATCCCAACGAAAGAGCCTTCGGTGCCACGCATGAGATCAGCCGCTCGCTCGCTTCCGATCGTTTCGACCTTGCCGCCGTCGACCGCTGTGATTCGATCGCCTTTAACAATGCCGCCTTGGCCGGCCGACCCACCCGGAATTACGCTGACGATTTCGAGATGATCGGCGTGAGTCCGCAACTCGACGCCCAGCCCAACAAAGTTGCCTTCGATTTGGGACATCGTCTCGCTGTACTGATTGCTCGACATGAAAGCGGAATAGGGATCGAGTGCCGAAATCGCTCCACAAACAAACTCGTACATCGTGGCTTGTGAGCTGAGGCCAATCGACTGCTCAAGATATTTCGCAGTTCCGCGTGCGACTTCATAAGCTTCATGGCGATTGTTGACGGTGGCGGCCGCAAGCCGTTTTCGGGTGTCGAGAATCGTTTGTCGAACTTGGCTATCGCTGATGTTGGGAATGTTAACGTTGCGAAAATCCTCGGACATCAAGGCGACTTCGAGACTAGTCAAGCCATAGCTTGCGAGATCAGCCCAATTCGGCTGGTCGACGTAGTACGATTGAACTTTGAGTAAGACTTCAGCATAAACATTCATCGACGTATTTGCGTCGGTATTGTTGATGGTCTTGATAAAGCTTGTATCCGCGTATCGGCGATCAAGATCGAAATGGATTCGAGCGACCGCACGTCGTGTCTTCAAGTTCTCGTTGCTGGGATGCTTTTTAAGTGCTTGTTGGTAGAGCGTAAGGGCTTCGCCCCATTGTCCCTGGCTTTCGAGTAACGATCCTTGACGGATGATCGTTTCTGGTAACGTCGCACTGTCTGCGTTTGCAGTTTCGACTGAGGGTGTGACTTGGGGAGATGCGACTGCTGGTTGGACAATCGAATTAAAAAATCCACCGACCATAAAGGCGAGGGCGAACAAGGCGATGCGACTGAGCTGTGGGGTCCGGCTCATCTTAAACTTAATTTCCATACTGGGTTGCCATCCTACGAAGGTGACCAGAAAGCGCTCGGCTTGCTACTTGATTGGGGAGCGAAGCAAGTCGAGATAAAAGGTCAGATCAGGAACCGGCCCATTTAAGCACCTATCGATGGTGCAAAAATCAAATAACAAAGGCCGGTAAAAAGTAGATCACGTTTTTGCCGCGGTCAAAAAAATAGAAACAAGTTTCGTCCGCGTGATCCGCACAACCCATGAAGGCTAAGAGAAGCGTTCCGATGACAACGGTCTGTCAAAGTTAGACGCTTGTTTAAAAGTGCGGTTCGTCCCTGGCGACAACAATACGCAATGGAGGAAAAAAGGGTTCGCTTAAAATTACAATGCAAACAAACCACAGGGTTTAACGCTGCCTATCGTTGGAAAAATTCAACGATCAACGTAAACGCTTGCTGGCCGTAAGAGGGAGGGTGTTAAGTTTTGAAGGTTAATCGCGTTTTGATAGCGGTTTGATCGTGGCGACATCTCGGTGTAGTCAGCGATCAGTTGCGGAACTTAAGCTCTAGTCTGAGCGATGCCAAAACGGGGCGAGCGACGCTTAAACGGCGCAGGTGAAATACTGGAAGGAATGTCTGACCGCTCTCGCTTTTTGCGGAACAGTTGAGGACAACTGTTCTACACTCGCGCATAAAAAACGCCTCGTTAGAAGAGGCGTTACCGGGTTAGTTGCTTTCTCAAGCAACGACCGGGTTCGTATCTGAATTGACTTATGGGCTCGAAAGCTAAACCGTGGTGGTGACACCCGTTGGCATTTGCACTCCCACAGTTGGAATGACTACCGCTGGTGATTTGGCTGAATCAGCCTTAGGTGTCGATGACTTTCGCCGTCGTCGTTTCGTTTTCGCTTGGCTCCACTCTTTCGTCAAAGCTTCAAACACGTCGGGCGATTCGTACCTGACGATCGTTTTCCCTTCCGCTAAGGGGCCGACCAAGCCTCGAAATAGCGGCATGCCGCGAAGTGAAAGATCGGTGCTGCAATCATCGATTCCAATTTGATCATGTAACTCCATGATTTGATCGAAATCGTCGAAGTCTTTGGTGCGAAGTGAACCGTCCGAGGCACGCGTTACAACGCGAACTGTTTTTTCTGAAGCCATGAATCTACCCCGATTTGAGTGCGACTGTGACAAGACCAATTACTGGTTTGCAGCGCCCCACCCATTCCGTTGGATCCGTTCAGGGGAATTCGACTCCTTCGATTCACTGTTCCTAAGTGTTATCGGAAAGTGCTATCGAACTTTCGAGAAGTTTTGCGTGTGCTGGCAATTCACTGACAACCAAGAGAATCGTTACATGCGAGATCAGCGAGGCAATTCGAAAAAGACAAAAATCGAATCCGATTTCTAAGGGCTGGTCGGGTTGTAGTGTTTTTTGAATGCGGAATTGGGAATGTGGAACGCGGAATCTGGAAATACGAATTCGAATGGGAATCGGAATTCGAATTGGAATACGAGTGGATAGGATTCTGTCTCACGAGCTGGGTTTACTGAACGCGGCAAAGCTGCAAGTGAATGGCGGGTCGGGCGTTATAGGGCAAAGCCCCAACGAATAGGCCCACTCCGAATTCCGAATTCCGAATTCCGAATTCCGAATTCCACATTCCGCACTCCGCACTCCGCATTCCGCATTCCGCATTCCGCATTCCGCATTCCGCATTCCGCATT
>CAYMFZ010000089.1:0-4366 GCA_964389585.1 uncultured Pirellulaceae bacterium
AAATAACACCATGATCGCCGCGATAAACCAAATTCGAATTCTGCGTTTCAAATTTGGCAAACGGCGTAACGGATTATTGACGTTCGAATTTTGAACTGGCCGACGCATGGCCGAATGATTGCTGATTCGGAAGATTGGTTGAATAGCATTTCAAACACGAATTGGTGAAATCCATTGAAATTTGAATAGTTTGGGCCTTAGGACCCCGTTTCCGGGCTACTTTCCATCACTTCAGCGACCTTGCTTCGGTTCAAAAACCAAAAGCCTGCCCCAGCCGCAGAAATGCACAGCAGCGCAAATCGAAATGCAAACGCCACAATGACGCCCGTTCCAAACCCAAACGTCTCGTATAGCAGCTTCATCGCAAACTCCATTCCCCCAACTCCACCAGGGAGCGGGATTGCGTTGGCAACCATTGAGATCGGTTCAATCATGAAGTGATTCGCAACCGTCGGATAGACTTCTGTCAGTCCGCGTGCCATTGAGTAGATTGAAATCACAAAGCAAGCATTCACGCCGACGCTCATCAAAAAGCAAACCAAAACGGCAACCGGCTTGCTTCGATAGGTCATTACGACTTCCGTCAATCGTTCCGTGATTGGTCCCGTTTTGGGAATCGCATAAAGTCGCTGGTAAAGCTTCGTTTTGACAATTTGTGGCGCTAGAAACAAAGTTATCATCCCCAAGAAGCCAGCACTCGTCGCGCCCAACACGACTTTGCAAACGAAATTCAAGGTCGCAAATTTTCCCGGATGCTCGCTCGCGATCGCAGACGTATCGATCAACAAGAAAGCAATCGACGCGAATGAGAACATGGTCATCAAACCAATTACGCGATCAGCAACGACAGAACAAATCGCTTCGGGAGCGCGATCGCGAACTTGCCTGGTCACGTAAAACGCTCGAAGCGTGTCACCACCTATCACCCCAAACGCAAACAGGCTGAAGAACGTGCTAATGAATCCAATTCGAATCGCGTCGAACAAAGTAAATGGCAGGTCGAGTGCGCGTACCAAAACACGCCAACGAAAAAAAGAGAACATGTGAGCCAAGAAGCAGCTTAAAAATCCCAGCCCAACCCAGCCCCAACGCTTTTCACGACTCATAAATCCGTCAAATAGTTCCGGGTCTTCTGCCCGAGCGCTGTAGAACAAGTAAACGAGAATCCCAATCGAGAGCGCGAACTTGACGCCGGTGATCAAGTGACGTTTGGTAGACGATTCCTGAACAGGCTCCGACTCGCCTGACGAAACTTTGGATGACTTGCTCAATACTTACTCGGATCAATTATTGTCTTGGGGGCACTACGTGAGCCACTGGGCGACGCTGCATCGCGGGCAATTTAAGTCGGCAATCATAGTTAATCGTTGGCTTGCCGCCATCCGAGTTTTTGCCACGAATTTTGCGACTGAAGAAGGACGCAATTCACTCGAACAATAGCACGCTTGCAGTAAATCCGTGAAGAAAGTTCTTATCGCCAACACTTCCAATTTCTCCAGCGGCAAAAAAGCCCGCGACTGGAACTGGAGATTGCCCACAGCCTTTATGAATCAACTCTGCGTCGTGATGTGGATCAGGAAACATGTTGATCCCGCGTCCATTGCACGTAAACAACAAAGCCGACTTGTACGCATTCCCTTTGGTTGTCTTTTTGGTTGCCTTCTTCAACATTTGAGCAAGTTCCGCCGAAGCCGATTCACTATCGCGAATGTGAAACTGAACCGTCTGTCCAGGCCGAACGTAATCTCCAATTGAAATTGAGCGAGACTCTTTGTCGATTCCAACGACGTTTCGAATCAGAAAGTCTCCAAATTCGAACTTGTCTTGGTACTCATTGATAACACGTCCCAGATGAAGTCCCGTTTGGAACATCGCCTGCTCTCTCGTTGGCAACGTTTTGAACAAATCGTAAACGACGTCGAGCGCCGGCTTACCTCCAAATTGTTCAATGATATTTCGCTCCGCCTTGGTGATCACCATTGGCTCGCCGATGGGCCGGCAACCTTGAGAGACGATTGAATTCAGTGAAACCCCTGATATTCGAACTGCGACTGCTCCCTCCGTAAAAACTTCTTCGTTGAGCAACAGTCGTGACACATTGGAGACTTGGGCACCGCTCGCCATTCCTCCCGAGATCCCAACGCCTGGTCTGTCTTCGTTCATTTGCTCAAGCAGGACGTCGACCGGAAAGCCGAACGGCTCACCCAACAAAACAACCTTGCTGTCATCTGGCCAATCGCCATTGATTTCATCCGGCCAACCGACGATGGCTGACTCTCCGGATGACCGAACGAAACTCAAATGCATTGGAACAACTTGAGCCTCTGGCAACGAAGCCGCCCATAAGCTGAGTGCGGTTTCCTGCTCTAACTCAAGTCCATTCCCGATCACTGACTCGCAACTGCAGCCCAGAACATTCTTCGCTCCCGTTAGCTCTTTTATTTTTCCCATGCAGCGTTCGAATTCAGCCGGAGAGTAGCCTGCCGCGAATGCGAAAACCAAATCAACATTTCCGTCTATTGACCAAAGAATTTGCTCAGCAGTTTTCCGGATTGCGATTTCCAAGTCATCTTCTACTAAATGAGATTGGGCGTATTGATTAGGCACGGTGATTTCGTTTTTCGTTTCGATGGTTAACTGATAGAGGGGCAGTGTTCAACTTTGATGTTTGCTTTTTAACAAAGCATCAAAGTTGCTAAAAGTCTGTGACACGCTAATTTGAATTTTCGCGATTTCGATCTACTGTCTGGGGAACAATTAATTCCACGGCGTTGTCTAATGCGTATTGGTAACAGTCGCCTTCACCCAAAAAGTCCGTTAAATTTGAGAGATACGTTGCAAACAAACTTGGCTTTGACTACGTTCTTCGATTCTCGTTTCGCCGTCTCTTATTCTTAAACTCTCTTGGCCTACTCCGTTATTCAATTTGTTACGGTTCCGGTTTTCGTTTGGATCGGTTACACGTTTTCAAAGTCCTCCAACTTTTGGCGGTATTGGTTTGTAGGTGCATTGTTAGCCGCATTAATCGTGTGGCTGGACGCCGAGTTGATTACCGGCCTTAAAACAGCTTCGCCATTTCTTGCCAGCCTCGCAATGTTGGTTGCCGTCCGAGTTTTGAAACACCCAACAAATGGGCACAACCAAGAAAGCCTGGTGAACGATCAACAAACCATCATTGAACGAAAAAAGCAACGTCCAAGTCGATCACCGGTTCTAACGACGATCGATGCTTTTGATTCTGAACAACCAATTGAAGGTGAGCCGACGTTTATCGACCAGTGTTTTGGCGATACTTTTCATGACCAGCTTCTAAAACAAGCCGTTGAAAGCGAAGCATTCTCAAGCACTCAAATTAAAGTGCTAGAATCTCTGATCGCCAACCAACTTCAGGATTCTACTGGAAATGATACGCTGGTTTTCTCCGATGGCGCGCAGTTTGGCGAATTCAAGATTGAAACGCTGATTGGTCGTGGAGCCGGAGCATCTGTTTACAAAGCGATTGCTCCCAGTGGTGATCAGGTTGCATTGAAGATTCTCAACAAAGTCGAAATGCAATCGAGATTTGAGAGAGAAATGGACTTGGTACAGCGGCTGGCCCACCCGAATATTGTGACGGCTTATGAAAGCGAACAGACGGAGGGAACTTCTTACATTTCCATGGAGCTATTGGATGGTCCTGACCTTTACCAGCGAGTACTAAAGTCCGGCCCTTTGGATTGGGAAGCGACCTATACTTTCATCTTGCAAATCGCGCGAGCACTTAAGCAAGCTCATGATCGTGGCTTGATCCACCGAGACATCAAACCTGCAAATATCATCTTGCATGGTGAACGAGTAAAGCTTGCTGATTTGGGTGTTGCGAGTACTAATGAGAACGCGCCCCATTCTTCAGAAGATCCGATTACGCAATCCAAAGCGGTTTGCGGTACGCCGGCGTTTATGGCACCAGAACAGGCTTCATCAACGCTATCGGCTGATGAAAGATCAGACATTTATGGGCTTGGTGTCACCTGGCATTTTCTTCTCACAGGTGAACAGCACATCGAGGGTGAGACAATCACCCAGCAGTTGGCAAACTTGATTAACGATCAGAAAGTCAAGATCCTCAATCGCTCCTTCTTGCCCGGCCCACTATGGGACATCTACTCTCAGATGGTTGCGTTTGATCCAAAAGACAGATTCCAATCAGCCGACGAACTGATTGCGGCTTTGGAAGAGTTTGGGAACACAAGAATTGCCATCCAAGAAAAACTAGTTCGGATCCTGTTGGTTGAGGACAGCGACTTTGACGTCCACCTTGCACTTCAACTGCTAAAGCGGATTAACCAAACGGTGAAAGCGGAAACTGCGACCACGATGAAGGAAG
>CAYMFZ010000089.1:4376-13574 GCA_964389585.1 uncultured Pirellulaceae bacterium
ACTCGACACGGTAAGAAGTATGACCGCCGCCGCGCCTAACACGCCAGTCGTGGTTCTCAGTGGGCGAGACGACCAGAAAATCGAACTGGAGTGTCTTGCTAACGGTGCCCAAAAGTACGCGAGAAAAAGCGCCCTCGACGCCCATTTGCTTGAGCGAATTGTCTTCATGACGATCAGCCAAAAACAGCGAACCACTTAGCTGACGCTCTTTCGAATCGCCACGGTTGAGAAACATGACCACGTAGACCAAAGCAAACCACCGGTTGGTTCGTCGCCATTTCGCCGGGATTTCATTTGCTTTTGAAATTCTCTGATCCAACAATCGAGTTAAAGCGATTTGTCCAACTGAATCGAGGCAAGATGAGATCCAACTTTAAAGTTCGTTGTTTGATACTTGCCTGCCTCAAGATAGCCGTCTTCGTAATCGCTTGTCCGCTGGCCGCGATTTCACAAGAGGCTGATGGCTTCACCGATGATGACTTTTCGAATCACATTCGTGAACTGAAAAAGCGATTGCCCAACGAAGACTTTCACATCGTTGTTCAAAAGCCATTCGTTGTGATCGGCGACGCGGGTGCGAACCAGGTCGTTCGTACTGCGGAAGGCACCGTCAAATGGGCGGTCGATTCGATCAAGAAAGATTACTTTGAGAAAGACCCGGAACACATCATTGACATCTGGTTGTTCAAGGATCCGGAGAGCTACCAAAAGCACAATCTGGAGCTGTTTAAGTCAAAACCTGGAACGCCGTTTGGCTACTACTCGTCAACCAATCGAGTTCTAGTGATGGACATTTCTACCGGTGGCGGAACACTGGTTCACGAGATCGTACATCCGTTCATGGAAAGCAATTTCGAGGCTTGTCCATCGTGGTTCAACGAAGGCCTGGCGTCATTGTACGAGCAGAGTTCATCGAGAAACGGGCACATCGTTGGGCTAACCAATTGGCGACTCCGTGGTTTGCAATTGACCATCGAGGACGGTCGACTACCAAGTTTTGAAAAGCTGTGTTCAACCACGACGCGAGAGTTTTATGACGACGATCCTGGAACCAACTACTCGCAAGCCAGATACCTCTGCTATTACCTGCAAGAAAAAAGAAAGCTGGTTAAGTTCTTCCACCAGTTTCGAAAAAACGTCGGCACTGATCCGACCGGCTACGAAACGCTCAAGAAGGTCATTGGTCGGAAAGACATGGACAAATTTCAAAAGGACTGGGAGCGTTACGTTTTGAAACTGCGTTTTGGCAACTGACTTCAATCGAACTTATCAGTTCCAGTTCATTTAGTTCGCGTCGCTTTGATTCGTTTCGCGATCTGCTTTTTGAGTTGCTTGTCTTTCGTCAACCCTGACGCCTGTCGATACTTGGCGCGTGCGGCTTCCAACTCGTTGTTCTCTTCAAGCTGCTTCGCTTCCGCGAGCGCGTCATCGAATTGGCGTTTCGCTACTACCAAACGCCGTTTGCGTTCGGCCTTGATCTGGGCCACGCTTAAGTCACCATGCAATGCCGAACTGTTTTCGTCGCTATATGAAATTGGCTTGGAGGATTCAGGCCGAGGAGCAGGCGTCGCAGGCCGAGTCAAATCTAGTTGCCCGCTTTGAAGCGCTCTCGTTACCCCATTGTCTGGCTGGTAATACGACGCGCCATTAGAGTTGAAACCACTCCCCAAACCTGGGCGGACATTTGAAAATCCGCCACCAACCACGGGCAAGACGCCAGTTACAAACGGGCGAGTTTGTCCGCTGATCAGCGAACCGCCAAATCCATTCTGAGTTGTAAGTGACGGAACGACCGTTGTACTTGTTCGCGTGCTTCCCTGAGCAAGATTGAACCCTAAAGAAAAACCACCACCATTGGCTCCCCGATTTCCAAATCCAAAAGTGGCTCCCGAATTTGGTGAATAGCCACCGAAGGGAGGAATCGCACCTCCTGAACCATTTTGAAAAACTAAGTTGGGAAGCAATTGGCCTTGGGGGCCGTACCCAACGACCCTTGAGCCGTTGCCCCGCCCGCCGGGAATCGAAAATCCGAAATTGACGCCAAAGTTCTCGTAGTAGGAATCATTGACCGAAGTAAATGGAGTTTGCGTGTTGATGTTCTGCGCTCTGACCGCGCCGTCCAAGCCAAAAACGCCACACAGCAATAGCGAAAACGAGAGAATTCTTGACTTGTACATCAGTGCCTCACTTTGATTGCCCAAGCTGAATTGTACGGGGTAAACTGGGTAAAAACAACGAAGCCGGTGTTAATCGCAGGAGAACTGCAAAGTCTAAGCTAAATTCGACTTTCGTTGATTGTTGTGGCACTTTTTGGTGGGCAACTTCCGCCGGAAGTTGCCAGATTCACGCAAGACCCAATTTCAGTAAGCTCTCAACCGATAAATGAGTCAAGTCATTGGCTTGGTAACTCTCGGCAAGAGTCACCCACTAAAATTTCTCAATGGCGTTTTCAATGCGGCAACTATTTTGAAAGCGATTTTGCCGTGCAAGCAAACAAAATGCTATTGAGGAAAGATGGCGGCTTTTGGTAAACAAAGAACTTCAACCGAAGACCGGAAGCGTTTCTGTTCTTGGTTTCCGATTGAAATAGAGCCGCTGATTCCTCTGCGGCTTTCTCACCCAAAGCGAATTCGCGCAAAGATTCACGGATGAATTAGGAATCGAAATGGATTTTGATCAACTTACAGTCTACGCCAATCTTGCGTTGACTTGGATTGGTTTCGGAACAGTAGTTGGACTTGCCGCCAAAGCCGTCATGCCTGGGCGTGATCCTGGCGGAGCTATCGCGACCGTTCTCATGGGAATCGCTGGCACCCTCATTGGTTGCGCCATCCTTCAGTACTTTTCGGCTTCGCAGCAGACGGTAGAACCCGTCAGCATCCAAGGCTTTTTGGTTGGGTCAGGTGGCGCACTCGTACTGTTGATTTTCTACAAAGTCTTAGGTGGCTACTGGTTCTTGGAAGGCGAGCAGTCCACACTCAGATCAAGACGGCGACGCAAGCGTTATCGCCGTGCCTATGACGATTAGTAGCTCAAAAAAGCCGCGCAAAACCGACCCCAAACGCGTGACGGCTAATTTAAACAGCCTAATCAATCGCCCCAATCAAACGCCTTGTTGGCGACGGCGGCGAATGCGAGCACTGACGCGATCAAGGATCAAACGTTCTTCATCGCTCAAACTCGAGATCCCACCCTGATGAAGCTTTTTGAGAATATCATCGGCACGTAGGTCTTCTTTCTCTTCGCGACGCAGCTCAACTTCGCGACGCTCTTCTTGCTTTTCTTGCAGCCATTGAGAGTAGGCAGTGTTTTCTGAATGCTCACTGAAATCAAAGAACGAAGAATCGGTATAAGTCGAGTCGTAATCTACATCCTCGGTCTCGTCATCCCAATCATCTTCGTCTTCGAGCGTCTCGCGATAAAACGAATATCTCGCAGCGAAAAACAACGTGATTCCAACCATCAAGAACAAAAGCCAGGTCGGCCGAATTGGACCGACTTGAAAATCCTTCATCAACCATGCCATTCCAATGAAGGCGAACGCAAGCGCGTTTCCAATTAGCTGAATCCCTGACTCAACGCGTATTTTTGGTAAGTCAACGTTCATCGACGCGATGATGGAACGAAAGACTTTGGCACCATCAAAAGGGAAACATGGAATCAGGTTGACAATCATCAACTGAAAATTCACCCAAGTCACAATTTCAGTCAAAGAGTTTTTCCAATCCGACGTGTTGAACCAATGCGGATCGAAAGGATTCACTAAATCTGTCAACGTCGAATGATCTGACTGTACCAACAAAGCAGTTCCAAGCGCGAAAATCGCTCCATTGGCAAAAGGACCGGCCAAATGAATCAGCGACTGCGAATTAGAATTTTCGGGCAAGACAAAATCTGAGTCGCCACCCCACGGCAAAAACACGATCGAGTTAGCGTGACCGCCAAGGTTGGTCAGAGCAAATACGTGAGCCAATTCGTGAACGACTAAACCGAGGCCAAGTGCGAGCACCGTGACCATCGCAGTGCTACCAAAGAAGAAGTTGGCGTTGCTGGAAGTGTAGTTCCACTCCGCGCCAAAGATGATGCAGACGAAAAGTAAAAGCAGTAAGTGTACGCGAACGGGAACCCCCATCCACCGCCCAAGGCTCGTACTCCAGATATAGTTGTCTGTCATCCTAAAACTCCGCCAACGACAGCTTCACATGCCTTCAATAGTAGGCCAAGCTAAAACTGGCTGACTCAAATTAATGCCTAAATGCCTAATTTAGAAACCTTCGTCTCCAAGGATCCTTATCGCCAGTGTATATCGTTCCCCAATCTCAATCAATCTAACAGCGATGAACAGGAGTTAGATTGCCAGCAGTACTTGTGCGGTTGGATCGAAAATTTCCGGTTGTTCAAGGAAAAACCGCATGTATGCGTGGAATCGAACTGGCCCCACAATGGAAGTCCCCACAATGGGCGTGCCTTGTCGCCTTCCCCACAACTTGTTGTCTTTTCGATACATAGAACGAATCTGAAAAGTGAGCCGTGGGCCGTAAGGCACCGGGCAGACAATGAATGTGCCGCTCTACACCAGGAAGTGTTTGAGCCCAAACCCCGGATAGCCCGGCCGCTTACGCGTCACGGCTCACTGGTCTCGACGAACCCGAAATGCTCGCGCCCAATCATCGCGCCACTCGGCTACGCAGTTGGGATCGCAAGCCAGATTTGGCTTACAAAACAGGCTAAATCAATTTGGAAGAGGTGAGCCGTGGGCCGTAAGGCACCGGGCAGACGAAGGTTAGTTCGTAAGGTACCGACCGGGCTGACAAAGTTGAGCCTTAAGGCACCGAAAGCACGAAGAGTGAGCCGAGGGCCGTAAGGCACCGGGCAGACGCAACCTCATCCGTCAACCATCGATCGCCGGTCTGCGATAGAGACAACTTTCGATCAAATCAACCGCCCCTTCAAAACAACCCCCAACCGAGTTGTCCTTATTGCCTCGCGACAAATGCCAGCTTCGTGAATCCGGCTGATGCGAATCGATAAGCGGCCACCGCCGAAACGGCGCCCGCCCTAACGCGGCCTCCAGCTTACTGGAATCCATTGTGACGTTGCCGGCTCTTGGTGGAATTGGGCCAGCCTCGATCCGAGGGCACCCCATCAACAATTCTGGATCGTAACCTCCAACTCGATTGACGATCTGAGCAATTTGAAACAGCGACAACTTCGTTGGACCACCTGCGTGAAACAAACCCGTGAACTTGCGCGAGATAACTTCTTCGATGGTTTCGTTTAAACACTCAACGTAAGTCGGCGTGCGGACTTCGTCGAAATAAAGCGTCGCAGGTTTCTGTTTTGCAAACCGGGACTGAATCCAGTCGATCGCCCCAGCGTGTCCGTTAAAGCTAACTCCCATCGGAAGCGAAATTCTCATGATACAGTTTTGAGAATCCGAGTTTAAAAACAACTCTTCTGCCATCACCATCGTTTTACCATAAACCGTCACCGGATCTGGCTTGTCCGTTTCGACATAGCCACCATCGCCATCCCCAGAGTAAACGAGGTCGATCGAAAGGTGTAAGACTTGAATGTCGGTGTCCTTGACCGCATTCAATAAACTTTTGATTCCATCTACGTTGACACGTTGCGCCATCGCCGGGTCCAACTCACACGCCTTCAACGCGCAACTTCCACCGCAATTCAAGATGGTACGAATTTCGTACTTATCCACGAGGGCCTTAAACCGTTCCTGGTCTTCAACGTCGCAACCGATTATTCGCTCGCCCTTAAGTGGCCAGTTTTTGACCGTCCTCAATCCAATAACTTGGTCGCCATACTTCTTTCGAAAATGAAAGAATGCGTTGTAGCCTGAAACGCCAGCGATCCCGGTGATTAGCAGAGGAAGTTGCTCTGGCCGAAGATCGGACGTCAAATCAACGTTGGAGCAAACGCCCTCCTCAGTGTCATAACTTGGATCCGAATTTATCATGAAAAAACGACAGCAAAAGTGAATTGGTTTGTCACGGCAAAAGTGTTGGTGAAGCTTGTCGAAACTTCGACGGCGACGATAATTGAGGTTTCGAATCCTAACCGCAAATCAAGCATGCTTCCATTTCAAATCAAAATTTGCGGCGTCAAACGAATCGAGGATGCTCAAGCCGTCTCTGAATCTGGAGCGGATGCGATTGGATTCAACTTCTACCCGCCAAGCCCCCGTTTCGTAGAACTCGAAAACGCGACCGCGCTCTGCAGATTCATCGCCGAATCGAATCAACAACTCAAAATAAAGGTCCAGAAAGTTGGCGTGTTCGTCAATGCTTCTGTTTCCGAGATGGTCGAAACCGCACGTGCCTGTCGGCTCGATGGGATTCAACTTCATGGCGACGAAACCGCCACGATCGTGGCAGAACTGAAATCCTCCTTGGCAAAACTTTCAAGAGCTTGTTTTGTTGCCCGAGCGATTCGAGCGAACCCGAACACGGCGAATTTGAATAAGGATGGAATCGCGATTGAGATCGACGCTTGGACTCAAGCCGGAGCTGATATGCTTCTTTTGGATGCCGCTGTCCCAGGTGAGTTTGGTGGGACGGGTCATGTTCTTGACTGGCATTCGGTTGCGGATCTTGAAACCAATATTCCATTGACTTTGGCCGGTGGGTTGACGCCAGAAAATGTTGGCGAGGCAATCTCAATTTCGAAAGTTCAATCAGTGGATGTTGCGAGTGGAGTGGAAGCGGGGCCTGGAATTAAAAGCCGAGAAAAGATCTTGAAGTTTGTGTCTGAAGCCAAAGCGAGACTGAGCTGAATCTGAGCTGAACGAAACTGGATACGGTTTTTTGCGTTTAACTAAAACCCGCAGTTTCACGAAACGATATTCCAATTCGACAACGAATTCGGCTGACCGCATGCGCCTACTTCTTGAAAATCACACATTTTCGCCCCTGTTGGAAAAACTCGTTGTGAATTACAATGAAGTTCGGTTTTAACGACGGGAAAGTTTCCTTTGGCACCGCCATCGCTTTCCCATTTCACAGGCAGTTTTTGCCAATCTTTAGTTTTAGCACCGGCAGCTCGGTGGGAGTCCCCATCCCGGCACAAGGTCACATTGGAATTAAGAAAGTCTAATGAGCACAGTATCGGAACAGTACGTATTCACTCCGGACGTCAAAAATGGCATCGAGTACAAGGTCGCTGACCTTTCGCTTGCCGATTGGGGTCGCAAAGAGCTTGATTTGGCCGAGCAGGAAATGCCCGGTTTGATGGCTTTGCGGAAAGAATTCGCGGGACAGAAACCTTTGGCTGGTCAGCGAATCATGGGTTCGCTTCACATGACCGTTCAAACAGCCGTTTTGGCTGAAACACTTGTTGAACTAGGCGCCGACGTTCGTTGGGTCTCGTGCAACATTTTCTCAACACAAGATCACGCTGCTGCGGCAACCGTGGTTGGTCCAAACGGAACCGTCGACGCTCCTGCCGGCATTCCAGTTTTCGCTTGGAAGAACGAATCGCTCGAAGAGTATTGGGCGTGTACAGAGAAAGCCCTCGATTTCGGTGACGGCCTCGGCCCAACTCAAATCGTCGACGACGGTGGCGACGCTACGATGCTGATCCACAAAGGCGTTGAGTTCGAAAAAGCGGGTGCCGTTCCTGGCCCTGAGACAACGAACAACACCGAGTTCAAAGAAGTTCTGAAGACGCTTCAGTGGTGTCTTGAGCAGAACAACGGACGCTGGACCAAAGTTGCTTCTGAATGCCACGGCGTTTCAGAAGAAACAACGACTGGCGTTCATCGTCTCGTTGAAATGGCCAAAGAAGGTTCTTTGCTTTTCCCAGCCATCAACGTGAACGATTCTTGCACGAAGAGTAAGTTCGACAACCTTTACGGCTGCCGTCACTCATTGATCGACGGACTCAACCGAGCCACTGACGTCATGATGTCGGGCAAGGTCGCAGTTGTTTGTGGTTACGGCGATGTTGGCAAGGGCTGCGTTCAGTCTTTGGTTGGTCAAGGCTGCCGCGTGATCGTGACAGAGATTGATCCAATCTGTGCTTTGCAGGCTGCGATGGAAGGCTTCGAAGTCACGACTCTCGAAGAGACTCTGCCGTACGCGGACATCTACATCACAACGACTGGTAACTTCAACATCATCACTGCCGATCACATGTCTAAGATGAAAGACAAAGCGATCGTCGGAAACATTGGCCACTTCGATAACGAAATCGAAATGACCAAGTTGGAAGAGATGACTGAGCGAACAAACATCAAGCCTCAGTACGACATGTACACGTTCAAGGACGGTCACAGCGTGCTTGTGCTTGCTGAAGGTCGTTTGCTGAACCTTGGTTGTGCCACTGGCCACCCAAGCTTCGTTATGTCGGCTTCGTTCACGAACCAAACAATCGCTCAGATTGACTTGGCGCTGAACGCAAAAGGCGAAGACACATTGTCTGGCGTGAAGTACGACAAGAACGAAGTTTACATCTTGCCAAAAGTTCTCGACGAGAAAGTTGCTCGTTTGCACTTGGATCAGCTTGGCGTGAAACTCACGAAGCTTTCACAAGAGCAAGCCGATTACATCAACGTTCCAGTCGAAGGCCCTTACAAGCCTGATCACTACCGTTATTAATCGTCGACTCTCATCGCGTTTTGCGGTGAACAAAAGCGTCTTTTAGTCGGACGCGATTTTAAAACTCGAACGCGGTCAGGAATTCCTGATCGCGTTTTTTTTTATGCGCGAGTACGAGTCCATCAATGTCGCCCTTTGCAGATGGCCCAACAGGCCCAGGAATTGCAGAGACGAGTGGATTGATTGGTTTGGCACGGCCATAATTTTTTTTTCAATTGACATTTCAAATGACAAATCGCCAATGTTGCTTTCAACATCAGATCGCTTTTTCTTAGACTTAATCGATTAAAGCAGAAGATCTAATGGTTGGCTCGTTTTGATTTCGGAGAAATCAACGACTATCGATAGTCGTTGATCACTCCGTGGTCAAAACGGAACCATCAAAAGACTCAACAACTCTCAGATAAACAGGACTCACGCAGTTCGAGTTGCGCTCCCTCCTGTTTTGACTTGCTCACTTGAAACGATAAAATCTAATCGATTCGCTTGCCCAGACTGCCAACTCCCTCGCCGAGCTAACGTGAACTAAGCGAAATTACTAGAGGACATTTCAAAACCTAAAATCGTGCGATCATCGTAGTGGGAT
>CAYMFZ010000090.1:0-13558 GCA_964389585.1 uncultured Pirellulaceae bacterium
CTCTTACTCTTACTCTTACTCTTACTCTTACTCTTACTCTTACTCTTACTCTTAGTCTTAGTCTTAGTCTTTAAGCCACCCTCGCTTCGCATAGGGGGCTGGCGCTATTTCACGGAGTGAAATGCCACAATTGCCACAATTGAAATTCCACGATATTTGATCGTTCAGTATTTGATGGTTGATGGTTCGATCAGTCAGTTGGTCGTGAATTCCTATTTGAGTCGATGCAAACCAGTACGCTCGCGTTCTCGATTGACATACTCGAATGCCGCGGATTCCAGCTTAAGGAACTTGACCAACTGTGAACTGGATACGCCAAGCGACTTCGCGGTATTTCCGAGATCGAGCTCAAACAATTCCAGTCGATCAAGCGCTTCTGACAGAAGAGCGGGAAAGTCCGCGTGCCCAACATTGACTTGAATTCGTTTCGATTTGACACGAGACTTCCAAAGATCACTGAGCGGTTGATCTGCATCGCACTGAGTCCTAACACCGATCGCCAAATTAACGCGAAGCCGGATGATCGCCGCTTCCTTGTTGCGATTTTGGCTTCGTTTTTCGCTGGCTTGCCCAACAACCCCCGTTGGTTCATGGGTTATTACGATCGCCGTTTCGACTTTATTGCGATGCTGACCGCCAGGGCCACTTCCACGGGTTCGCTTGACGCTGCATTCTTCAAGTAGCGATTCAATGGGCAAACGAGCTGGGTGAATTTCTGCCAAGTCAGTTTTTTTCTTTGAGATAACACAGAGTCAGATTCTGACAATTCGAGCCAAAATCTGCTGGGGTGTTTGGGTTTCACAATTGAGATGTCTAGAATACGTATAGCTTAGAGTAGTTGGAATCATTGATCGATCTGAAATACGAAGGCCAGTTAAATATGGCGCTTGAAAAAATTGGCCCTTATAAATTCCAAGGTGTGCTTGGACGTGGAGGGATGGGCACGGTCTATCGTGGCGTTCACGAAGAAACGAATGAACAAGCCGCAATCAAGGTTCTGGCCCCTACGTATGCTCACGACGAACACTTTCGAGGCAGGTTCGAATCTGAAATCAAAGCCCTTATCAAGCTAGATCACAAGAATATTGTGCGACTGATCAGCTACGGCCAAGAAGATTCAATGTTGTTCTTTTCGATGGAACTGGTCGAAGGCAACAGCTTGTTCCAAATGCAGCGCAAAGGGCATCGTTTCGATTGGCGTGAAATATTGGATGTTGCCAAAGACGTTGCACATGGTTTGCGGCACGCGCACGACCGGGGCATCATTCACCGCGATCTAAAACCTGGCAACCTGTTGATGACGATCGACGAGCAAGGCAAGCCAGACTATGTGAAGATTACGGATTTTGGAATTGCCAAACGTTTCGGAAGCTCTCAAAACACAGGCGAAAACGTATTGGGAACAATGGACTTCATGAGTCCAGAACAGGCCAAAGGCGAACCGGTCACGATCCGAAGCGACTTGTATAGCTTGGGCACCGTCATGTTTACGCTGCTCTCTGGTCGCCCGCCCTTTACCTCCAATTCAGTTGAAGAGTCTTTGCGTAATTTGACGCGTGTCCCCGCACCGCGCGTCAGTTCAATGGTTCCTGAGGTTCCTGATGAGCTCGATGACTTGATCAAGCGTCTGATGGCCAAGCGACCTGAGAACCGGATTCAAACGACTCAAGCGTTGCTACATCAGATCGAAGAAGTCGAACTTTTCCTTCGCACCCACAGCGAAGCTCGCACGGCGCATCGTGCACCACCAAGTCGCATCGACGACACGTTCGACGTCGGCTCGCCGAACACGAAAGCAAACACACATGTAAGCAAAGAAGCCGCCGATCCAAACTCAACGGACATCCACTCGCGGACGATCGAATTCACCGATCACGATCAGGATGATTCGTCTTTCAAAGAACTGCAAAAAGATTACTTCAATACCGTCACGGACAAACATCGAAAGGAACTGGAAGAAGATGTCGTTCAGGAGGCGAAAAAATCAAAAGGCGTGATCCCGTTGGTGATGGCTTTGATTGGAGTGATTGCCTTGGCTGGCTACGGAGTTTACCGGGCGAACCTTCCACCATCGGCTGAAGAATTGTATTCAACAATCGCGGATAGCGCTGATCAGCCACAAAAGGTGCTTGAAGAGATAGACACGTTTCTTGAAACCTATCCCGAAGAGGAACGCGTGCCAATAATCGCCAACATGAAAAAGATTGGAGAGTCGATACAGCTTTACAATACGCTTTGCAATACGTTGTCGGTGCGTCGCAACTTGCCCGGTGAAACACGGCTGACCGAAATTGAAAAGCAGTTTCTTACGATCGCGGACTATGCGGAAACTGAACCTGAAAAAGCCATGAAACAGATGGTTGCCTTTGTAAAAGTTCACCAAGGTTCAAACCTCGGCACTCGAGACCAAAAGTGTGTTGAGGCTGCCCAAGGTTATCGAATTAAAATCCGAAACGACGTCCGCGCAAAAACACTTTTGAATTTAAAGCAGATTACGCTTGCGATGAAGCGAGCATCGCAAACTGCGGACACAGATAATGGGATTGAAATTTATCAATCTATTTTGAATCTGTATGAAGACATCAAGTGGAGCAATTCTTCCGAAGGCAAAGAAGGTGCTCAAATGGTGCAAAAGGCGCGAGGCATGCTGGAGTCTTTTAAAGCCGCCAAGAAAAAAGCGGACGAAGAGGCAGAAAAAGCCGCGGCAGAGAAGGCGAAATCCCTCGAGTCTGACGCCCCAGACCAACCCAGTGAATCAATCAACTGATCCTACTCATAACCCCGTAAGAAAATACAACCACGTTCAGCAGAGACCAAACATGGCACAGGATCTTTCAACAATTCACAATCCGATGACAGAGCTTTTTGAACGCTTTTCACCTGAAGACGTTGAGCGTTATCGTTTGAGTGACGAGCAGGTTGAGTTCTTTAACGAGCAAGGTTACGTTTCGGGAATTAAGCTGTTTGACGAGTCACAAATTGAAGCACTTAGGGATGAACTGACGGAATTTTTTGACGCATCGCATAGTGGAAAAGAGTTTTGGCACGAGTATCACAGCAATGAATCTGGCGACCCCAATCGAGTCTTGTTTCATGCGTTGGGTGCTTGGCGTGTTCGTCCGGCGTTTCACGACATCCTTTGGAATCCGGCCTTTCTTGTTCCCGCCAGCCAGCTATTGCAGGGCTCGGTTAGGTTTTGGCATGACCAGTTGTTTTGTAAGCCCGCCAAACATGGCGGCAACGTGGCTTGGCACCAAGACTATTCTTATTGGACGCGGACCAAGCCGATGGCGCATCTGACTTGCTGGACGGGACTTGACCCGGCCACCAAAGACAACGGCTGCCTGCAGTACATTCCGCGCAGTCATGAATGGGACTTGCTCCCAATTACAGGTTTGGCTGGAGACATGGACGCGATTCAAGAAGTCCTATCCGACGAACAGTGGGAGACTTTTCAAAATCCGAAGGCGATTGAATTGGAGCCCGGACATTGCAGTTTCCACCATCCGCTGATGGTTCATGGTTCATTCGATAACAAGACAGAAATCCCGCGTCGAGCTGTGGTATTGAACGTGATCCGAGATGGAGTTGAATCGTACACTGATGAAGAACTGCTCTCGGGCGTGCCAGTGATTCCCAAAGGGAATAAGATGGACGGGCAGTTTTTCCCTTTGTTGTATGAAAGCAATTGAAGCGAGATCATTCGGTGAACTGACCTCACCCACCACCTTCTCATCAAATTGAAATCTCTCGTATCGAAAGCTAATAATCTTGCCGACGTCGAATCACGATCATCAGTCTGTCCCTGTTAACCTTACGGCCAATAGCTACTCAATTAGCATTGGAGCAGGCCTGCAAACTCAGATTGCGGAGTCGCTCAAGCCATGGATCGAATCCGAGCATGTGGTCTTGGTCACCGACGAAAACGTAGCGGCACTCTATCTTGAAGACGCCAAGCGTCAGGTGGAGTCGGTTGCAAGTCGAGTCGACACACTGATTGTCGCGGCGGGTGAACCATCAAAATCCGTAGCGAAGTGTGATGAGCTTTGGCAACAGATGGTCAAACTGGGAACCGATCGAAAGTCGATCGTGATTGCTTTGGGCGGTGGCGTAGTCGGTGATCTTGCAGGCTTCTTGGCGGCCACGTTTGGGCGCGGTTTGAAGTTCATTCAAATCCCAACCACGCTCTTGGCTCAGGTCGACAGTAGCGTGGGAGGCAAAGTTGGAATCAACTTGCCATCGGCGAAGAACATGGTCGGGGCTTTCTGGCAGCCACAAAAAGTCTTGATCGATCCGTTAGTACTTTCGACGCTTGATGACGCAAACTATTCGGCAGGATTGGCGGAGGTGATCAAGTACGGCGTCATTATGGATTTGCCGTTGTTTGAGCTGCTTGAAAACTCGATCGAGTCAATCAACAAACGCGATCCCGAAACGTTGACCAAGATTATTGCTTGGTGCTGCCAATGCAAAGCGACGATTGTCGAAGAAGACGAGCGAGAAACGAGTGGCCGCCGAGCGATTTTGAACTACGGACACACTTATGGGCACGCGATCGAAGCGGTTTTTGGTTATGGAAAGTTTCTTCATGGCCAGGCAATCTCGATCGGGATGACTTGTGCGGGGCGGCTCGCTCGAAACTTGGGAATGGTCGATCAAGCTTTTCTCGATCGGCAATCTCGACTTTTTCAAGCCGTGGGACTTCCCGTTGACTGTCCAACCGAACAACACGATGCATTGATTGAGTCGATGAAGCATGACAAGAAAGTCGCCCGCGGCAAGTTGATTTTGATCTTACCCACAGAAATTGGACATGTCGCTCAGTATGCCGCGCCTGATGATGAAACGATTCTTTTAAGTCTTGAAAACGATTAAGCGAGGCAACACGATGGCAGAACAACAAGCGAAATCGTTTTCGAGTGAAACAGAAGCGGCGCTTTGCCTGAACCTTGTTGCTGGCATTGGTCCAATTGTTTACGCCGACCTTGTTGCCGCGTTTGGGTCGGCAGCAAGAGTCTTAGAAGCTCCTCCTGCAAAACTGCGCGAGGTTTCTGGAGTCGGTGCGAAACTGGTCAGCGCGATCGTCAACGCGCGAGAGACAGTCGATGTAGAACGGCAGCTTGAAATTTGCCGCCAGAATCAGATTCAGATTATTGAGCGAGACGGAGCCGGCTATCCAGAGCGTTTGGCTGAGATCTTTGATCCGCCGGGAATTTTGTTTTGCCAAGGAACGATCCTTCTGGCTGACAATATTGCCGTTGCGATTGTTGGCTCCCGTCATGCCACGAACTATGGAATCAAGACCGCAGAGAAACTTGCGAGGGGGCTCGCCATGGCGGGTATCACCATTGTCTCTGGACTTGCTCGTGGAATCGATGCCGCCGCGCATCGTGGAGCGTTAGAAGCTGGCGGACGAACACTCGCTGTACTGGGTGGTGGCCTGTTGAAGATGTATCCGCCGGAGCATGCGGACCTCGCGTTGCAAATTTCCAAACAAGGCGCTGTGATTACCGAATCTTTACCGGAGAGCTCGCCGAAAAGCGGATCGTTTCCCCGAAGGAATCGGATCGTGAGTGGATTGAGCCTTGGCCTGATCGTGGTCGAAGCCGCCGAGCGGAGCGGGGCGTTGATCTCTTCTCGATTGGCGATGGAGCAGGGGAGGGAAGTTTTTGCAGTCCCAGGCCGAGTCGACAATCGAATGTCGCGCGGTTGCCATAAGCTGATTCGTGATGGTGCGAAATTGGTTGAAGGAATTGACGATGTGCTGGAAGAGCTTGGCCCAATGGCAACGCCAATTCAAATCGATGGTGAAACGACGATTCGACGACCTGCTGAGTTGAAATTAACCGAACAGGAATCGAAAGTGTTGAATGTCATTCAGGCCGATGCGACTGAGTTTGACTTGATCGTTGATAAAACCGGTTTACCAGCCGCGCGCGTGCTTTCGACAATTAGTATCTTGGAGATGAGGCGACTGGTGAAACGCGTAAGTGGTACGGCGCTGGTTAGAGTTTGAAGGATTTCAGATTTCAGATTTCAGATTTCAGATTTCAGATTTCAGAATTCCAATTTCCAATTTCCAATTTCCAATTTCTGACTTCTGACTTCTGACTTCTGACTTCTCGTCGCCAGCAGCTTCACATTCACTTCTCACTCAGAACCCAAATGAAAATCGTCTCCTACAACGTCAATGGAGTCCGATCGGCGATCGAAAAAGGACTCGTCGACTGGATCGACGAGAATCAATTCGACGTTGTCTGTCTACAAGAAACCAAAGCTCATTCAGGCAGCGTCCCTGTCTTGCTGATCGAAAGCCTAGGCTACACCCACCAATGGCATTCAGCGAAAAGAAAAGGCTACAGTGGCGTCGCGACGTTCACCAAAGTAAAACCAACGCGAACGTATAAGGGCTTGGGAATTCTGAAATATGACGATGAAGGTCGAGTGATTCGTACCGACATTGGTGAACTTACGATTTTGAACTGCTACTTCCCGAACGGTGGATCTGGACCGGAAAGGCAGCAGTTCAAAATGAGATTTCTAAATGACTTTCTCCACTGGGTTCAGAACTTACTCGAAGACCGCCCAAACATTATCGTTGTCGGCGACTACAACATTGCTCACCAAAAAATAGACATTAACGACCCAGTACGCAACAAGAATTCATCTGGCTTTAAGCCGGAAGAACGCAACTGGATGACCGAGTGGTTTGAGTCAGGATTTGTCGACGCATTCCGTGAGCTACACCCAAATGAGGTCAGCTACACCTGGTGGCGAACAACACAATTCGCGCGAGAATCCAATAAAGGTTGGCGGCTCGATTATCAATCCGTCAGCGACATGCTGGCGAGCAGGATTCGTTCGGTCACGCACATGCATGATGCGTTTCACTCTGACCATTGTCCGGTATTGCTTGAAATTGACATCGATTGACGCGAAGATAGGCTTTCGAATTTCGATCATCATAGACTCGCACGTTTAACCCGTACTCAAGCTACCATGAATTCTCGCCACCTCGTTTTAAGCATGATGTTGTTTCTTGTTTGCCTCAACAACGAACGACTTTCGGCCGAGTTGAAGCTGCCTTCTTTTTTCAGCGACAACATGGTTTTGCAACGAGACAAAGCCGTTTCAATTTGGGGCTGGACCGATCCGAATACGAAAGTAGCTTTGTCTTTTCACGGCAAGTCGGCGAATACGACTTCGAATGAATCCGGGCGTTGGCAAGTCGAATTGCCTGCCATGTCCGCCAACGCAAAAGGGCAAAGCCTCGTCATTGAGAGCGGCGGCGAACGAATCGAAATCAAGAACGTTTTGATCGGTGAAGTTTGGTTTGCTGGTGGCCAGTCCAATATGGCTTTTATCCTCAAGCGATCACTTGAGGCAGAAGCTGACATTGCTGCCGCGAACTATCCTAGCATTCGAATGTTTCTGGCAGCCAACACCGCTGCGTCGACGCCGCAAACTGACATCCGTGGATCTTGGCATGTCTGCACACCTGAAACAGCCGATGCATTTTCTGCTGTGGCTTACTTTTTCGCCAAACGAATTTATGAGGAAACGGGAATCCCCGTTGGCGTCATCAAATCTTGCTGGGGAGGAAAGCGAGCAGAGACTTACACCAGTCGGGAGGCGTTGCTTTCAAACGAGCATGGCAAAAAAATGATTGCCGACCTTGATCAGCTTGCGTCGGAGTACAACGCTGAAAAGAAGAATGCCGCTTACGAAAAAGCACTGGCACAATGGAAAAAAAGCCGGGATACCGTTCGCGAGTTCAACAAAGGAAAGGAAAAAACTGCCCGCAAGAAACTTCCACGACAGCCAAAGAAACCGAAACCAGTTTATGAAAACGAGCGGAACCCAACCGTGCTTTACAATGGCATGATCCATCCGTTTGTTGGCTACTCAATGCGAGGTGCGATTTGGTATCAGGGCGAAGCCAACGCGAAACCTGAACTCGCGGAACTATATCTCGATATGTTTTCGCTGATGATCAATGACTGGCGTTCACGATGGAATGACGAATTCGATTTCTACTTCGTGCAACTCGCAAACTTTCAAAAGCCAACAACTAAACCTGGCGCAGAAAGTAATTGGGCAACCGTGCAAGATCATCAACGTCGAACATTGGCGCTTGCCGGAACTGGAATGGCAACGATTAATGACGTCGGTGCCGCCAATGATATTCACCCGAAAGACAAAAAGACGGTTGGCAATCGCCTAGCTCTTTGGGCTTTAAACAGGCATCACGATAAAGATATCGTAGTGAGTGGTCCGTTGTATAAGTCTCACTCCGTCGATGGGAATCAAGTCAAAATCGAATTCGATCATGTCGGTGGTGGCTTAAAATCGCGCGATGACAAACCGTTGAAACGATTCGAGATCTCGAATGATGGCAAAACATGGCACTGGGCTACGGCGAAAATTGATGGCGACTCGATCGTCGTTGAATGCTCTGATGTCAGCAAGCCTGTCGCAGCACGCTATGCGTGGACTGCCAATCCTGAAGGCGCGAACTTGATCAACGAAGAAGGATTACCAGCTTCGATTTTTCAAACGAAGTGAGCTGCTAGAGAGGTTGAAGCTTCGGCAACCGACCCGGAATTCCACAACTATTCTGATCGCTTCTTTTTGAGTTCCAGCGAGTTACCTTTTTCGTTGTAGATAACTTCGTCGACAAAGCTCTTAATCAGCATGACACCCCGACCAGAGGTCTTTTCCAAATTCTCTTCTTCGGTCGGGTCTGGAACTTTCGCCGGGTCGAAGCCGCAACCTTGGTCTGTGACTTTGGCATAAAATCGGTCGCGTGAGATCTCAATCAAAATTTTGACGTCTTTGTCCGGCGCACAATGATTGCCATGATGAATCGCATTCATAATGGCTTCTTCCATCGCCATGTGAATACCAAACGTGTCTTTGTTGCTCCACTCGTTTTTTTCAAGTTGATCTAAAACGACATGAATAATCTTCGCGCAGCAATCAGGCTCGCTGGGAATGCTTTTATCAAATTTCCAATCTTGAGCTGTGCCTTTTCCCATCTTCAGTTTGAACGCTCCGATTGAAAATCAAGTGGTGGGACCAGCCAATGGCGGGGAACAATTTGTGGTGGATTCGTGGTGGTTAACCAGAGAAGGACGAGACGAGTTAGTTGATTAGAGCTTAGCCGGCTTCATCATCAAACGAACCAAGTGCTTCGTCTTGTTCGTCTTTGATTTGGAACATGGAATCCAGATTCGTGTAGCTAAACAAGTCCCGGACCTCGGGTCGCAGATTGCTTAATCGAATCTGACCACCTTGTGCGCGAATTCGCTTTTCCAAGACGATCAACTTGTTAATCGCCGCGCTGGAAAAGAAGCTTACATTTTCGAAGTTGATCAAAACATTTTCTGATTCATCACCAGATACAAGCGAGAGCAACTCTTTGCCCATCGTTTCAATCCGAGAAGGATCCATCACTTTTTGATCTTTGAATTTGACGACGGAAACTTCTTCAACGTTGTCCAATTCAATGCATTCGTAATCGTCCATAACCGATTCTCGTTTCCAAGATTTTGACTTGCTAGTTAGTAAAGCTGCTGCCAGCTTTATCAATAAAAGCTTACTCCATCATAGACTGCTAACCTGCCTCGTCAAAGCGCTCCTTAAATAGAAAAAACACTAGCCGTTTGTCGCCGAATGATGGACCAGATTTTCATCCGTCGACAACTGAACTAGTGTTTTTGAATTGTAAAAGCCCGAAACGGACTTTCAAAACTGTTTTTTATGCGACCGATTCAGTTTCGCCTCATTGAAATGCCGTGCAGCAACATGACTGTTCCAAAGAACAATACTGGCCAACAGATCCATCCTGGTGGCGACACTGCTCGCGTTGGCCCTGTCACCCGAGGAGCGAGCGATTGAATCGGAGGTTGATTTATTGGTTGCCCATTGCCAGTGAAAGAGGCTTGATAATAGGGCGAGTTATACGCTTCGTTGGATTGAAATGGTTGCTGAATTCTTTGGTTTGGATTTTGAATGATTGAAATTCATTGGCACTTGCGGGCCATCAAACTGTGTGGTGCCCGACGACAACAGATTTGAAAATCGAGGCGTTAGAACGAACGTGTCGACAAGGTGCAACTGCAGCCCGACAAAGATCAATACGAACCCGAGAGTCATAGCAGAAATGCGTCGCATGCTTCGATTCCTTCAAAGAAACCATGGACACCCTTGAATTCGAGGATGCCAAATCGTTTACGCTCGTCACCTACAAGTGACTGATAGTCAAACAATGTGCACAGCGACCAGAACTCCTTTTCAAGGATCACCCACTTTGTTACCAGTATTTGTATCGTTTGGGCAGACTTTTGTTCTTGAATGCGTAACCCACATT
The DNA here is from genome assembly GCA_964389585.1 of uncultured Pirellulaceae bacterium. Classification (GTDB taxonomy): domain Bacteria; phylum Planctomycetota; class Planctomycetia; order Pirellulales; family Pirellulaceae; genus Mariniblastus. The sequence goes on from CAYMFZ010000090.1 coordinate 10,373, forward strand.
TGCATTGGAACGCACGATTGAGTTCCTATTCTTTCGAATTTTCTACCCAGCCAACACGATTGGGTAAAACGTTTGTTACGGGTTTGGAAAAATGAAACACTGGTAGGGATTATTAATGCGAATATCGCTATCCTTTACGACTGTGAACGGCGATTTGTACACGCCGAGTCATGAACAAGCTTCCAGTCATTGGCCTAACAAGCATGAATTCCACGATCGCAGATGAGACTCCGGCAAACGACGGCGATAACGTAAAAGCAACCTCTGGCGGGCTCTTGTCTCCGAGTTTCCAGGGCTTGCTTTGGACTCAGTGGTTAACAGCAGTAAACGACAATGTCTTTAGATGGTTCGTGATTGGCGTCGGCAAAGATCAATTTGCTCCTGAAGATCAAACGACACTTCTAATCGTTGGCTCTTCATTCTTTATCATCCCTTACATTCTATTTGCCTCCGTTGCCGGCTGGCTGGCGGATCGCTACGCCAAACGAAAAGTAATCATTGGATGCAAGATCGCAGAGATCATCATTATGGCGCTGGGCGTGCTGGCTGTCAGTTGGATCAAGACATCCAATCCAGGCGTTAAGGTCGACCCTTACTTCTGGCTCTTGCTCGCGGCTGTATTCTTCATGGGAATGCAAAGCGCTTTGTTTGCGCCAGCCAAAGTTGGCACCATTCCGGAATTGCTGACGGAAAAAAACATCGCTGCGGGAAATGGAATTTTCAATCTCGTCACCTTATCGGCGACCGTGATTGGCATGGCTCTAGGTGGATGGCTCTCCGACCATACGCTGCGCGGCACCGCGAATGTGAGTACTGCTGCGATGGTTCTCGTTGGAATCGCCATCGTCGGAACGCTGCTGAGTTTTCTCGTCTGGACTTTGCCGGCTGCAAACCGAAAAGCGAAATTCCCTGTCGTATTTATTCTCGAACCGATCCGAGACATTTTGCAGTTATTCAATTTTCGGCTGCTGTTTCGAATTGCGTTAGGCATCTCTTTCTTTTGGGCAATCGCAGCATTTGCTCAGCTTAACATCGATGTTTTCGCAGAAGAAAGCGGCGGGCTTGTTGAGTCTGACCGGACCCCCTTGTTGATTGCAGTTGTCTTGGGCATCGGATTGGGAAGTGTATTTGCTGGTGTCGTTTCGGCCGGGCGAATTGAATTGGGACTCGTTCCGCTCGGCGCGTTTGGGATTGCTTTGTTTGCATTCCTACTTTGGTTCTCTCCAGCCGGTTTTATCAACGAAGACTCGTTCAATGGTTCCAAACTATTCGTTTGTTTACTGCTTGGGGGACTTGGATTTAGCGCGGGAATTTTTGATGTCCCATTGGCTTCCTACCTCCAACACAACAGTCCCATCGAAAAACGGGGATCAATGCTGGCAGCCACCAACTGCATGGCGTTCAGCGGAATCCTGTTGATGTTTGGTGTCTTGGCAGTCTGTGGAAGACCAGGTTCTGAGGGTTCATTGGCAAACCTTCCCGCCAAAATCACATCTGAAAGCCTGTCGACTCAACAACAGTCAACGCTAACAGCCATCGTTGACGACTTCAAATCAAAACCGATAGCCAAAAACGAGCCCAACCTTAAATCGTTTGTCGACAATGCGCCGGCTGAAGTTCGAACTGCAGCGCTAACAGAGTTAGTGTTTACTGACTCTCGTCGTCGGCGCGCGGCGGGAAATACGCTGACCTTACAAAAGTATCGAGATGAATTCGCGCCCGAGGATCCTGACTCGATATCACCTGAAGTCAAAAAAGAGCAGGACAGAATCGGTCGGCAGATCAAACAATCAATCGCCCAAAGCGGACAGCTTCCTTGGTTGAACTCGCGCCAAGTATTTTTGGTGATGAGCCTAATTACGATTCCCGTTTTGTGTTATGCGCTTTTTCGATTGATTCGCCCTGCCGTCCGTCTCCTGTTTGAACTGCTCTTACGCACGCTTTACAAAGTCAAAATAACCGGCCGCGAAAACTTCCCAACAGAGGGCGGTGCCATCGTGGTCGGCAATCACACTTCATGGCTCGATGGTGCATTGATGTTGGTGTTCGTGCCTAGACTCCCACGAGTCATCGCGTGGGCAGGAAACTTCTCGAATTGGATCTTGCAAAAATGGGCGAGTTTCTGCGGCGTGATTTTGATCGCCGGTGGACCCAAATCAATTCGCAAGGGACTTAAAGAGGCTCGCGATGCCGTCGAGGGTGGAGATGTTTTGGCGTTATTCCCTGAAGGCGGAATCTCGCGCGATTGCCAAGTCAAAACCTTCAAGCCGGGGCTGACAAAAATCGTTGACGAGAAGAACCCGGTTCCAATCATCCCTGTTTACTTTGACGAAATCTGGGGCAGTATCTTCAGCTATTCGCGAGGCAAGGCGATCAATAAGATGCCCAACTCGATCCGTCGACCGCTTTCGATTCACATTGGCAAGCCAATTGAAAACCCCAATAATATGTCCGCAATTCGCCAGTCGGTTCAGGAACTAAGCACCACGACCATGGAAAACCAATCCGGAAGCTTCACATCCGCAGCGTCGGCATTTATCAAGGCTTGTAAGCGCAGCAAGTTTCGCTCAAAGGTCGCCGACTCGACAAACCAAGAGGAAACTGGCGGCAAACTTTTAACAAGAGCTTTGATTTTGCGAAAACTTCTTCGTAATCACGTTCTTGGAAACGACGAGCAGAACGTCGCGGTTTTGATTCCTCCAACGGTTGGTGGAGCGATCGTCAACGTTGCCTTAGCTCTCGACAAGCGTGTTGCGGTCAATCTCAACTACTCACTTTCGAATGAATTGATCAACCATTGCATTGAAGATGCGGGGATCAAGACGATTCTGACCACGCGAAAAGTGGCTGATAAATTCAAGTTCGAATTTGACTGTAAAGTCTTTTATCTTGACGACTTAAAAGACAAAGTCACTGGCATGGATAAGGCGATTGGTGCGATCCAAAGCTTCGCCGTTCCTGGATTCATTCTCAATCGAATGCTTGGACTCAATCAGACAAAACCTGATGACGTTTTAACGATTGTGTTCACATCCGGCTCAACGGGAGTCCCCAAAGGCGTGATCCTCACGGAGCGCAACGTCATGAGCAACGTAGCCGGCATCGAGAAAGTGGCGTCGCTCGTTCCAAACGACACGCTGATTGGCGTCCTGCCTTTCTTCCACTCAATGGGGTACACCGTTACGT
>CAYMFZ010000091.1:0-8892 GCA_964389585.1 uncultured Pirellulaceae bacterium
ACAATCGTTTCGGATTCGGTGTTCCAACGGTGGAAGACCTGGTTCGTGACCCAGAGTATTGGTTCTTTTAAACTTCTTCCTCATTTGTCGAAATCAATCGACGGGGTGCGCGTAGGTACGTAGGTGATCCTTGAATGCCTCGGCCAATCGGCTTTGAAAGCGATAGGGGTTCCAAACGACGGCGACTTTTCGTGTTGGTTTTTTTCCGCTGAATGAGCGATAAACGCGGCGGTTGCTTTGGTCGAGAACGCGGGCCATTGATGGAACCATCGAAACTCCATGAGAAAGCGACACCAACTCTTGAACCGTCGTCAGTTGGCTGGTTCGCTCAACGGAAACAGGTTGAAACGAACGTTGCCGACAAAAAGTTTCGATGTTGTCTGACAGACAATGCGCTTCGTTAAGAAGTACAAACGGCAATTGCTCAATGTCGTTAAGTCGAATTTTTGGCTTCTCGACCAAAGGATGATCAGGTGGGAGAACGAGCAATAACTCTTCTTCGAAAAGTTCTTCCACTTCCAGATACTTCGCCGGAATCGGCAACGCCAAAACTGCAAGGTCGATTTCGCCTTGGGTACAACTCTTCATCAACTCGTCGGTTGTGTCTTCTTGAACGGTCACCGATGCGCTTGAGAATTCTTTGGAAAACTGACTCAACAGATCAGGTAGAAAGTAGGGCGCGATTGTGGGGATGACGCCAATTCGCACGCGACCACTGATTCCATCGTCCGTGATCTCGGCTTTGGTGTCTTCGACGATCGTTAGGATCTGCTGGGCTCTGGCTTGAAGCAAGACACCGGCTTCGGTCATGGAAACGTTTCTGGTCTTGCGCGCGAAAACGGGCTGGCCTAATTCTTCTTCCAGTTTTTGGATCGAACGGCTGAGCGCAGGTTGCGAAATCGCCAAATCTTCCGCCGCCCGCGTAAAGTTACTTCGCTCGGCGACCTTGAGAAAATAACGTAACTGGTCGAATTCCATGGTGATTCTCGGTAAAAATGAGCAATGCGTTCTGTGCATGATTCATATTACCACAATGCATTGGATGTATCGCTGATTCAATGCGAGAATCCCGCTGTGTGTTTGAGGCAACGGGCGGAAACTGCGTTTCACGAATTCTCAGAGCTAAATTTCAGCACTTAATCACAGTGCTTTTTCTCTTGCTTTCCTCTGTGCGAACACAAATTAATTTCAAGGAGAGACCATGACGACGATTAGTTACTTTACTCGTACAATGGCGAGCTTGGCGTTGCTGTTGATTGCAACTTCGGCATTCGCGCAAGAATCGAAAACGAAAAAACCGGCAAAAGAAAATACGGAGAACAAAATGGAGAGTAATGGTAAGTGCCCAGTAATGGGCCATGTGTCAGACGCAGCCACGAGGCACACGGCGGCTGGTGCTTATTCCAATGCGGACTGGTGGCCAAATCAGTTGAACTTGAGAATCCTGCACCAAAACTCGCTCAAGGGTAATCCCATGGGTGACAGTTTTGATTACGCCGAAGAGTTTAAGAAACTTGATCTCGACGCGCTGACCAAAGACGTTGACGCTTTATTGACCACGTCTCAAGACTGGTGGCCAGCGGATTACGGAAACTACGGTCCTTTGTTTATCCGGATGTCTTGGCACAGTGCGGGTACTTATCGCGTGACGGATGGTCGTGGTGGTGCAGGTTACGGAACTCAACGATTTGCTCCGCTTAATAGTTGGCCGGACAACGCCAACCTTGATAAGGCGCGTCGGTTGCTTTGGCCGATCAAGCAAAAGTACGGCAACAAGATTTCATGGGCGGACCTGATGGTTTTTGTTGGTAACCGTTCTCTCGAAACGATGGGTTTTAAGACGCATGGTTTCGCGGGTGGCCGAGTTGATTTGTGGGAACCACAAGAAGACATCAACTGGGGCCCGGAAAGTGAATGGCTGGGCGACAAGCGTTACAGTGGAGATCGCGACCTGGAAAAACCGCTTGCGGCTGTGCAGATGGGATTGATCTACGTCAATCCTGAAGGTCCAAATGGAAATGCGGATCCTCTGGCCGCCGCCAAGGACATTCGCGAGACGTTTGGTCGGATGGCGATGAACGATGAAGAAACGGTTGCGTTGATCGCCGGTGGACACACGTTCGGCAAAGGCCATGGTGCCGCGCCTGATGACAATGTTGGTCCCGAGCCTGAAGGTGCGAGTCTTGAAGAGCAGGGGCTTGGCTGGGCGAACAAGTTCGGAACTGGAAAGGGTGGCGACACGATCACATCTGGTTTGGAAGGTGCTTGGACAACAACCCCCGCGAAGTGGTCGAACGATTACTTCGAACATATGTTCAGCTACGAATGGAAACTCACAAAGACTCCAGCCGGTGCGCAGCTTTGGACTCCCAAAGATGATTCGGCGCAACGAACTGTTCCTGATGCTCATGACCCTAACAAGTCGCATGCACCGGTTATGTTTACGACCGATCTCGCGCTGAAGCTGGATCCGATTTACGGACCGATCTCTAAGCGGTTCCATGAGAATCCCAAAGAGTTCGAAGAGGCGTTCGCAAAAGCGTGGTACAAGCTGACCCATCGTGACATGGGGCCAACGGCGCTTTATCTGGGCCCGCTCGTTCCTGAAAAAGAAGAACTATGGCAGGATCCAATTCCAGCCGTCGATCATGAGTTGATCAACGAGCAAGACATCGCCGCGCTCAAAGGCAAGCTGATGGATTCTGGTCTTTCGATTTCTCAATTGGTCACAACGGCTTGGGCTTCTGCCTCAACGTTCCGTGGCAGTGACAAACGTGGTGGTGCAAACGGAGGCCGTATCCGACTTGCTCCTCAAAAAGACTGGGCGGTCAATCAACCTGCGAAACTTGCAACCGTTTTGTCGGCACTTGAGAAAGTCCAGCAAGACTTCAACGGCTCGCAGACAGGCGGGAAGAAAGTTTCGATGGCCGACTTGATCGTGCTTGGCGGATGTGCCGCCGTCGAAGCCGCCGCCAAGAACGCCGGACACGATTTGACAGTTCCGTTTGCTCCTGGACGCATGGACGCAACCCAAGAAATGACTGACGTTGAGTCGATGGCGTTTCTTGAGCCAAAGACCGATGGGTTCCGCAACGCGTTGGGGCACACGCTCGATCGACCTGCACCTGAGTCGTTGGTGGATCGGGCAAACTTGCTAACGCTTACCGCTCCTGAGATGACGGTCTTGATCGGTGGCTTGCGAGTCCTCAAAGCCAATTCTGGTGACGCTCCCGGCAACGATGCGATGGGTGTTCTGACTGAGAAGCCTGAGGCATTGACCAATGATTTCTTCGTGAACTTGTTGGACATGGGAACGATGTGGAAAAAGTCTGAGAAGTGTGAACACTTCTTCGAAGGTCTCGATCGCGAAACAGGCGACGTCAAATGGACAGCGACATCAGTCGATCTTGTCTTTGGTTCCAACTCGCAATTGCGAGCGATTTCGGAAGTCTACGCAAGTGACGATTCAAAAACCAAGTTCGCAACGGACTTTGTGGCTGCTTGGGACAAAGTGATGAATCTTGACCGATTCGATCTTGGTTCTGAATAGCGTTTGAACATGGGCATCACATAGATGTCTCAAACGGTTTAGGCGGTTAAAGCAGGGCTCGTTGACTTCGGTTGATGAGCCCTTTTTTGTTTGAAGGGCTTGCTTTGGAGTCTGCGCTTCTTGGACGGAAAGAATCACGCAGAGGCGCAGAAGCGCAAAGAAATTTTTGCGGAATATACTCTGCGTCTTTGCGGCTCTGCGTGAGATAACTTCTTTCCCAACCTCCTTGTGTGAAGTTGCTGCCAGGCTCGAGAAACCGGCAAAGTCTGCACCGTTCACTAAGCACGATTTTCCATCGCGTGAAGTTCGATACGTTCGAATCCGCAGTCACGGAAACAAGGGCTACGTGTTCGACTCATTCACAAAACTGGTTGAAGTCCAGGTCATTGAGTAGACGCTGGCGATAGCTGGATATCAGCGAGGGCAGGGGAGTTTTTCGTATTACTGACAGCCCGTCGCCAGGGTGCAACCATTTTGCTCAGGAGCACAACGCGGGCAATTTTGATCCTGGCCAAACGAAAGACTATTCTTCAAGTCGTCGGCGAACGTGAGTCCGGGAACGAAAACTCGGTCACCAGGAAGAAGCTGATAGTTCGTGGACGTGTCGCCAAGCTGAACCACTTGGTCGTAGCAGACTTTCATGACGATTCGGCAACTGCCGCAAGGCGTTGGACGGCTGACGATGATTTTGTGATGGTTGGCTTTGCTCGTTAGGCCACCCGCTTCAACAATCGCATCCAAATCTGTTTGGTTGCCGGTGTAGCCAAAAAATCCAGGCGAGTTGACTTCGCCTAAAACATAGACTCGTTTACTATCCCAGTTAACGAGTCGAACGCTGATTTGGTTTTGTTTGATACGAGTGGCAATTTTCCGTTCGAGGTTGTTGCGCTGTTCTCGCTCGCGCCGGGCTTCCGCTCGTTGCTCAGCAGCAATTTTGTCGGCTTCCTCTTCGGCAGTGTCTTCCTCTTCGATTTCGAGCTTCGGACGATCAGGCGTTTCTTCTTCAAGCAACAATTTCTCCAGGTCAGCCTGTCTGCGCTCTTCCTGATACTCTTGTTCAAGTTCATTTCGAACGCTGTTTTCGATAATGGATTGAATTTCGATTTTGCATTGCTCGATCGTCTTATGGACGACATCGAATGAGCCAAATTCTCCAATCGAAATCGTTCCATCAGGTTTTACGATTTGGTCACCAGGTAAGCGAATCGTCGAGTCGAAGCTCACCGTCTCCACGAAAATTGTGTCACCGATTTCGATCAGGTAGGTTTCAAGCGGTTGCTTGAACAGTTCGCTGGGAGTTTGGATTGCTTGAGCGGGTGCATCGCTAATGTGTTGTGCCGATTTAAGCATCTTGTTCGCCGTGCTTCCAAATGGCAAACCAAGCGATGAAAGGGTTGAGCATCCGCTTAACGAAACGAACATCAAAGCAACAAAGCAAAACAAACCCAGCCGGCGTATCGAAAACACCATAGCGGTCGATTGAGTCAGCGATCTTGGTGTGAGAATGGTCGCGGTCTTCATCTTGTTTCCGATCCTGGTACGCATTAGCTTGCCTAGAATCTCCAATTCGATCCGACGGTTGGAGGGCTTGAGCTAATCAATGGTTTCGGAAACGCGGGTCTAGCGGAATCAACTAATTGTCTTGAGGATCCGCATTTGGCAAGATTTGAGTGCCACGTAAGAAGTAACGAATCGCTTCGGATTGTAGCTGTTTTCCCGAGTCAGGGCGGACTTGCGGGCGGCGAAACGTTCCTCCAATGCGCACAAACACTAAACGTTCAGAGAGAAAGTCTGCGGCTTGGGCAAACACTGCCACCGGTGAGCCAGTGAATCGTGATAGCGGCGAGCCAGCTAATTGGTCGATCAAAGTCGGCTGATCCAAACGGTCAATTTTGCCAGCCACGTGTAGATCCAACCGCCCATCAACAAACGCATTGCCCGTGACTGCGATTTGAGCCAACGCGTTGGAGAAGTTCAAACGACGGACTTCCAGCTTGCCTTGATTGAGCCTTAGATCAATATCATCCGACTCAAAGTCACGGGTTTGTAGTTGATTACCTCCCAGGAAACGACCAAGTTCGCTGAGTAGCGGTAATTCAAATGCCGCAGCTCGATCAAGCTTGCCGGTGAATGAGCCCTTTAAGTCACGCAGCGAACGAATTGAATTTCCTTTAAGTACAAGGTGGCCACTTAATTTTCCTTGTCCAGAGTTTTTCAAATCCGCCAAAGAAGAGAACAATAATTCAGTGTCAATTTTGGCAACTTGTAAATCTGATTCCAAGCTAACCGTGCGACCAAAATCCAATGAAGCCGACCCCGATACGTTGCCGTTAAACATCTGAAACCGAGATTGACGAAATGCAATTCGGCCTGTGTTTTGTTGAGGTTGAAACTGAAATTGAACTGGGACTTGAAACCTTCGGCCCGCCAGGCCAAGTAATTTCGCTCGGCTGATTGCAATGTTGCCTTGGCCTGAAATCGAACGTCCGAGCTGCCCTGAAATTCTTGCATCCAGCAGCCCGGCTCCCTCGACGGGATTGTCGATCACGACATCTAGAAAACGCTGTAGGTCAAACGAGCGAAAATTCAGTTGGTAACTTCCTTTCGCGTTGGACTGAATTGGAATGGAAGCTCTGCCAGAAATTTCACCACGACGCAAATCAGCTCGCAAGTTGCTCAGTTGGAATACGCCCGAGTTGAACTTCACGTCGGTGGAAACCTGCTTGGTTAGAATTTCATTGTTCCAACTCAAATTATTAACATTGACTACACCATTACCCGTTGGTGCGCGATCAAGGTGAAGAACCAAATCTGCGTTCGCGGCCAAACTGCCTTGAAGCAATCGAAGCGATTCAAAATTTCTCGAACGTCGGTACAACTGACTGAGCGTACCGTTGGTGAACTGCACGTTGACGGGCAATTCCGTTTCAAGCAGATTGTCAAATGGAACAGTTGTCTTGCCCGTGGCAGCAATTTTTCCATTCAGCAATCGACCATCCACCGAATATTTCAACTGCTCTTTCCGATACTCAACGCTACCTTCAAGCTCACCAAATTCAGCCGGTCCCACCAACAGCGACGCACCACGCAGGTTTACGTCCGCCCATCGCGTTGCCGCGGCGCTCCATTCATTAAGCGATGCATCTCCCGAGAGTTTACCGGTTAGTTTCGCGGGCAACTTGACCAGAGAAGTCAATTCTTTGGATTCTATGTCAGCCAGTTCGACTTTGATTCGTTGCGGCTTCTGACTCAACTCAACCATCTTTATCGAACCACCAAACGCGTTCATGATGACAGTTGATTTAGCCCAGTCGCCACCGGGGAGAATCCAACTTGCGTTGATTTCGCTGATTGGTTGTCGGTTGTAGATCAGATTGGAAAGCTTTATTTCGCCTTTTGACTCCCAGTCGAACGATTCCAGGTCGCCTTGCAAGTTCACTTTCGCATCGGCATCGCCAGTGATCGAAGACGACGCAATCAGATCGGCGACCGAGGGGCGTTCGAAAATTCGAGAAAGGGGAAGTCGTTCAATGGTGCCGTCAACTGCGAACGCAAAAGGTGGCTTCAATTTCAATTGGCCGAGAAGATTGACTTCTTTTAAATCGCCTTCTGAACGAAATCTTTCAAGCAACACAACGCCATCTTCTGTGCGGATGTCAAAACCAAGTTCACGAGATTTAACATCGGCAACTTGTAAGCCCTCGGCGTTGATCGCTCCGACGACACTGATTGGAATTGAGCCATCGACTACATTTAGGTCATTCGAAATACGCACATCGCCCGAAGTCGAACCTGCGATAAGTTCTGCATTCGGCAATCCGAAACTGGCCAGCCACTTGAGCGGCAGACGTTTCCATTTGAGATCAGCCTTGCCTGATTTTTTCGCGATCTGCCACTCGCCATCCAAGTCGAATTGTCCCTCGCCATCAAGTTCAGCATGCGCTTTTTGAATGTTGATTTGGTTTGAGTCGAAATTGCCTGACAACGAAATGTTGTTCAAGAACTGGCCCTTGATCCCAAGTTGCTCCGAGACCATTTGCGTCTCTACGGACCAAGTTTGTCTTTCAGTCGGAGGCGTTAGTTGAAACTTCGCCGAAAGTTTTCCCACAAGTTCATTCCTGATATCGATCTGTTTCAACGCCGCCTGGATGTCGGGCACTGATTCGCTTGCGATACCAACAATCCAACTCAGCGGCATGTCGCTTGTGGAGAGGTCGGCTGCTTTTACGCTGCCATCAGCAAGGTTGAAAACGCCGTTGGAAGTGAGGTTGCCGCCGGTGCTGAAACTGCCGCCAAGCTGTACGAATTCGAGCTTGCCGTTTGCAATTTTCAATTGAGATTGCAAGTTCTCAAGTTGTTGGCCGGCGGCGGATACGATTGAATTGGCGATGTTTCCCGTGCCCGCCCATTCGTCGATTGCGGTTGGATCATTGGCGTCAACATTAACGGAGCTGCTGAAATTAATCGTCCCGGTCAGTTGGGAATCTCCAGCTACGCTCTGTGTTGGTATTCCGAGGCCATCTTCAACGCCAGCATTTTGAATTTGACGATCAATCAATCCGATCAGCCATTGAATCGGCACCAGCTCGCCTGTGAATTTCAGGTTGCCAATATCGGAAGGGGAGGTAGTCGACGAGAGCGGCCACTGAATCGAGGCGCGAACTTTCGGAGCAGACAATGCGTCTTCGACAGTCGGATTGTGAATCGGCGTCGCAACGATTTCGGTAAAGTTCAAATTGCCATTGGCAAGATTGGCATCGACTCGAATGTCGCGAGCTTTTTGTTGGCTGAAACTCGCTTGCGAGGCGACGGCTGAAACTTGCATTTGCCAAGTTTCGATTTTGTCTGCGGTAGCGAGTGGCAGGGCCAACCGAAATTTCCCCGATCCGCTGGTTTCCAACTCAAGTTGTTTCGCTAGATCATTCAGTTCCAAAGAAGAGAAGATCTGACTTGCCGATTGATCATTGGCGTTCGCATTGACTGTCACCGAACCAGCGATCGATTCGAATTCTTGTTGACTGTCGAAAACAAGCGGAGTGATTTCAACGTCGACAGTGGTTGTCTCTGCCTGAATTGACCCGTAGCTCGCTGTTGAACTTTCTCCCTTGCCATTCAAACTGATCGTGGTTCGCAAAGATTCTTCGACTTCGACGGTTCCTGTGATGTTTCCAGTTGCATGGCCAGTCACTTGGGTCGGTATCGCATCGGCAAGCTTTCTCAATGTCGCCACATCAAGCTCAGAAAATTCAGCTTCGAAATTGGTCCTGATAGGAAACTCGTCAATCTTTGTTGAGCCAGCAACCTTCAGCGAATCTTTTCCAGTCGACGCCAAGACGTCTTCG